>NZ_MKGS01000133.1:0-65032 GCF_002836905.1 Pseudomonas sp. 43NM1
GGATAAACCCGCTGCCGAGGAGCCGAGCTTCACCGACAAGGCCGGGGAGTTTCTGGGCACAGCGGCGGGGCAGGCGTTGAAATCGGCGATGCGCCAGGCGGCTAATCAGATTGGTCGACAGTTGGTGCGCGGGTTGATGGGGTCGTTGCTCGGTGGCAGCAAACGCCGTTGAATACCTGAATGGCCATAATCAATGTAGGAGCGAGGCTCGCCCGCGAAGCTTTTGGCGCCCTCAAGGACCTCTTCGCGGGCAAGCCTCGCTCCTACAGGATGTGTGTCAATCCTTGGGTTTGGCGTGCGCCGCCAGGCGCTCCAGCGCTGCCCGCAAATTCGGATCGCTGATCCCGTCGGCCGTCGCCTGAATGGTCGCACCCGCATCGCTGGATAAACTGATCGTGTGCCCGGCCGCGCCTTGCTGCACGGTCGGCGGCTGAACCTTGAATAGAATCCGCGTCAGGCTGGCGAACTCATCAAACAACTGCAATTGCCGTTGCAGGCGTTTTTGCTGGTAACGCAAGCGCGTCGCCCAGTGACCGTCGGTGACAATCAACAGCAAGCTGCCTTCGCGCCACGACGCCACATGGCAGTGCTCGCGTGCGGCAGGCTGCAACTGGCTTTCCACCAGACGTTGTAAATGACCCAGGCGTTGAGCGTGGCCGAAGATGGCTTTCAGCGGTTTGGCTTCGCGAAGCAGAACGGCGGGTGCTCTGGCCGTGAGGGGGCGAAATGCCATGATCAGACACCTGAAGTAACAGAGCGGCCATGGTAGCAGAAAGCATTCGATCAGCCTGACCCATTGCTTTGCGCGCGCTTTACCCATTAAATCAACAAGTAACTTCTGCCGTGAATGGCTTGAAGTTCAGCAAAAAGCCCTTATTTTAAGTGAGCCCCGTAACAGCGCAGTGCATGCATCGTGGAACAACGCCACTTTCCTCACCTTCGTTTCCGGGTAGAATGCTCGTTCGCATGCGGCCATGAGGGCTGCTCGGGCGACTCACGGGGCCGCCCTCCATCCCTTTAGTGTGGAAGATCCTGCCGATATGTTTGCGCCTTTGTTAAAGAAACTTTTTGGAAGCAAGAACGAGCGTGAAGTCAAACGCATGCTCAAGACGGTGCAACTCGTCAATGCCTTCGAAGAGCAAATGGTGGCCCTTTCGGACGATCAGTTGCGTGCCAAGACAGACGAGTTCAAGGCCCGCATCGCCAAAGGGGAAACCCTCGACAAGCTGTTGCCAGAAGCCTTTGCGGTCGCCCGTGAAGCCGGTAAACGTGTCATGGGTATGCGTCACTTTGACGTCCAGTTGATCGGCGGCATGACCTTGCATGAAGGCATGATCGCGGAAATGCGTACCGGTGAAGGCAAGACCCTGGTGGCAACGCTGGGTGTTTACCTCAACGCGCTGTCCGGCAAGGGCGTTCACGTAGTAACCGTGAACGACTACCTGGCTCGTCGTGACGCCAACTGGATGCGTCCGCTCTACGAATTCCTCGGTCTGTCGGTCGGTGTGGTCACGCCATTCCAGCCGCCGGAAGAGAAGCGCCTGGCTTACGCCGCGGACATCACCTACGGCACCAACAACGAATTCGGTTTCGACTACCTGCGCGACAACATGGCGTTCAGCATGGAAGAAAAATTCCAGCGCGAACTCAATTTTGCCGTGATCGACGAAGTCGACTCGATTCTCATCGACGAAGCCCGTACACCGCTGATCATCTCCGGTCAGGCTGAAGACAGCTCCAAGATGTACGTCGAGATCAACAAACTGATCCCGCAACTGGAACTGCACGTCGAAGAAGTTGAAGGCGAAGTCACCAAGGCTGGCCACTACACCGTTGACGAGAAGACCCGTCAGGTCGAACTCAACGAAGCCGGTCACCAGTTCATCGAAGACATGCTCACCCGCGTCGGCATGCTTGCCGAGGGCGAGAGCCTGTACTCGGCGCACAACCTGGGCCTGCTGACTCACGTGTATGCCGGTCTGCGTGCGCACAAACTGTTCCATCGCAACATCGAATACATCGTGCAGGACGGTCAGGTTGTCCTGGTCGACGAACACACCGGCCGTACCATGCCGGGTCGTCGTCTGTCCGAGGGCCTGCACCAGGCCATCGAAGCCAAGGAAAACCTGAATATTCAGGCCGAAAGCCAGACCCTGGCGTCGACCACGTTCCAGAACTACTTCCGTCTGTACAACAAGCTGTCCGGCATGACCGGTACTGCCGACACCGAAGCGTTCGAATTCCACCAGATCTACGGTCTGTCGGTAATGGTTATCCCGCCGAACAAGCCGCTGGCGCGTAAAGACTACAACGACCTGGTGTTCCTCACCGCCGACGAGAAGTACGCGGCGATTGTTGCCGACATCAAGGAGTGCATGACCCAGGGCCGTCCGGTGCTGGTGGGTACTGCAACCATCGAAACTTCGGAACACATGTCGCGCCTGCTTGAGAAAGAAGGCATCGAACACAAGGTTCTGAACGCCAAGTTCCACGAAAAAGAAGCCGAAATCATTGCCCAGGCCGGTCGCCCAGGCGCATTGACCATCGCCACCAACATGGCTGGTCGCGGTACCGACATTCTGTTGGGCGGTAACTGGGAAGTGGAAGTGGCTTCGCTCGAAGACCCGACCCCTGAGCAGATTGCCCAGATCAAGGCCGATTGGCAGAAGCGTCACCAGCAAGTGCTGGAATCCGGCGGTCTGCAGGTAATCGCTTCCGAGCGTCACGAATCGCGCCGTATCGACAACCAGTTGCGTGGTCGTGCCGGTCGTCAGGGTGACGCGGGTTCCAGCCGCTTCTACCTGTCGCTGGAAGACAGCCTGATGCGCATCTTCGCCTCTGATCGGGTGAAGAACTTCATGAAGGCCCTGGGCATGCAGTCCGGCGAAGCGATCGAGCACCGCATGGTGACCAACGCCATCGAAAAGGCTCAGCGCAAGGTTGAAGGGCGCAACTTCGACATTCGTAAACAATTGCTCGAGTTCGATGACGTCAACAACGAACAACGTAAAGTGATTTATCACATGCGTAACAGTTTGTTGGCCGCTGACAACATTGGCGAAACCATCGCCGATTTCCGTCAGGACGTGCTCAACGCAACGGTCAGCGCGCACATTCCACCGCAATCGCTGCCAGAGCAGTGGGACGTGGCCGGTCTGGAAGCCGCGTTGCAGAGCGACTTCGGCGTGGCGTTGCCGATCCAGCAATGGCTCGACGAAGACGATCACCTGTACGAAGAAACCCTGCGCGAGAAGCTCATGACCGAGCTGCTGGCGGCGTACAACGAGAAAGAAGAAGCGGCAAGCGCCGAAGCGCTGCGCACCTTCGAGAAGCAAATCGTCCTGCGCGTTCTTGATGATTTGTGGAAAGACCACCTGTCGACCATGGATCACCTGCGTCACGGCATCCACTTGCGTGGTTATGCGCAGAAGAACCCGAAGCAAGAGTACAAGCGCGAGTCGTACACGCTGTTCTCCGAGCTGCTGGATTCGATCAAGCGCGACTCGATCCGTGTGTTGTCGCACGTTCAGGTGCGCCGCGAAGATCCGGAAGCCGAAGAGCAACGTCTGCGTGAAGAAGCCGAGGCACTGGCGGCGCGCATGCAATTCCAGCACGACGAACCGCCGGGTCTCGAGCAACCGGAACTGCTCGGTGAAGAGGTCGATGTCGCCCTCGCCACCGCGCCGGTGCGCAACGATCAGAAGCTGGGCCGTAACGAACTGTGCTACTGCGGTTCGGGCAAGAAATTCAAGCATTGCCACGGGCAGATCCAGTAAAACCCGTTTCAATCGCTGAATACCCCGCGCCGCGACCGGCATCAGCCGTCGCGGCGTTTTGCCATTTGAACGCCGACGCTGCGGCGCCGGTGCTGACATCATTTATTAAGGAGCGCATTCATGGCTGTTGGTCTTGGTCCTTTGCCAACGTTGCACCCGGTTGCCGGTTTTGAACTCGGTATTGCCTCGGCCGGCATCAAGCGCCCTGGGCGCAAGGATGTCGTGGTCATGCGCTGCGCCGAAGGTTCGACCGTTGCGGGCGTGTTCACCCTGAACGCGTTTTGCGCCGCGCCAGTGATTCTGGCCAAACAACGCGTGCAAGGCCCGGTGCGTTACCTGCTGACCAACACCGGCAATGCCAACGCTGGCACCGGCGAACCTGGCCTCGCCGCCGCCGCACGCACTTGCGCGAAACTGGCTGAACTGACTGGCGTCGACGCCAGCCTGGTGCTGCCGTATTCCACCGGCGTGATCGGCGAGCCACTGCCGGTCGAGAAAATCGAAGGCGCACTGCAAGCCGCGCTTGATGATCTGTCGGTAAACAATTGGGCAGCCGCCGCCACCGGCATCATGACCACCGACACCTTGCCGAAAGGCGCCAGCCGCCAGTTCGAACATGACGGCGTGACCATCACCGTCACCGGCATCAGCAAGGGCGCGGGGATGATCCGCCCGAACATGGCAACCATGCTCGGCTACATCGCCACTGACGCCAAAGTCTCCCGTGATGTGCTGCAAAACCTGATGCTGGACGGCGCCAACAAGTCGTTCAACCGCATCACCATCGACGGCGACACCTCGACCAACGACTGCTGCATGCTGATCGCCACCGGTCAGGCTGCGCTGCCGGAAATCACTGCGGCCAGCGGCGAACTGTTCGCCAAGCTCAAACAAGCGGTGTTCGAAGTGTGCATGGACGTGGCCCAGGCCATCGTGCGTGACGGCGAAGGCGCGACCAAGTTTGTCACCGTCGAAGTCAATGGCGGCGGCAATCACCAGGAATGTCTCGACGTCGGTTACACCGTGGCGCACTCGCCGCTGATCAAAACCGCGCTGTTCGCCTCTGACCCGAACTGGGGGCGCATCCTCGCCGCCGTCGGCCGTGCCGGTGTGCCGAACCTCGACGTGAGCAAGATCGATGTGTTCCTCGGTGACGTGTGCATTGCCAGCCGTGGCGCGCGCGCCGAGACCTACACCGAAGCCCAGGGCTCGGCGGTGATGCAGCAGGAAGAAATCACCATTCGGATCGAGCTGGGTCGCGGCGATTGCAGCGAAACCATCTGGACCACCGACCTGTCCCACGAATACGTGAAGATCAACGCCGAATACCGAACGTAAGACCGCGGCGCCTCATTCGCGGGCAAGCCTCGCTCCTACAGGTAGGACATCGCCCTTGTAGGAGCGAGGCTTGCCCGCGAAGAGGCCCGACCAGACGCCAAAGATTCCGGCCCTGAATTCCTCAACAAAAAAGGTCCCGAACATGAGCCTGCACCTGATCATCGGCGACAAACTTTATTCCTCCTGGTCCCTGCGCGGTGCCTTGGCGCTCGACCTGACCGGCGCTGCGTACACCGAAGAACTGATCAAACTCAATCAGCCCGACACCCGCGAACGTGTGCTCAAGCATTCGCCGACCGGCAAAGTGCCGCTGCTGAAAACCGCCCACGGCTTGATCGCCGATTCGCTGGCCATCGCCGAATACCTCGCTGAACAATTCCCCGAGGCCAACCTCTGGCCCAAAGACACCGCCGCGCGCGCCCAGGCCCGTTCGGCCTGTGCGCAAATGCACAGCGGATTTTTTGCGATGCGCAGCAATATGCCGTTCGACTTGAGTCGCGACCAGGCACTGCCATCGACGCCGCCAGAGGTTGCAGCGGAAATCCAGCGCATGCTGGCGCTGTGGGCAGAATGTCGCGCGGTGGCGAGTGAAACCGGGCCGTTCCTGTTTGGCCCTGCCTCGCTGGCCGATGCGTTTTTCGCGCCGATTGCCGTGCGTCTGCGCACTTACCGGGTGAAGTTGCCGGCGGCGGACGAGGCTTATGTTGAAACCATTTACCAATGGCCGTTTTTCAAGGCCTGGCAGAAAGCCGGTCTTGCGGAGGTAACGCAGTGAAACGAGTTCACGTCGCCGCCGCCGTCATCCGTGACAGCGCTGGCAAGATTTTGATTGCACGCCGTGCCGATACCCAGCATCAGGGCGGTTTGTGGGAATTCCCCGGTGGCAAAGTCGAGGCTGACGAGTCGGTCGAAACCGCTCTGGCCCGCGAGCTGCAGGAAGAGTTGGGCATTGTCGTCAGCGCCGCACGGCCGCTGATCAAGGTTCAACACGACTACCCGGACAAGCAGGTGTTGCTGGATGTCTGGGAAGTCTCGGCGTTTAGCGGTGAGCCGCATGGCGTTGAAGGCCAGCCGTTGGAGTGGGTCGCCCAGCGCGATTTGCTCAATTACGAATTTCCTGCGGCCAACCAGCCGATCGTCGCCGCCGCGCGGTTGCCGGCCGAGTACCTGATTACCCCGGAAGACCTGGAAACCCCGGCGCTGCTGCGCGGCATCCAGAAAGCCATTGCCAGCGGCATCAAGCTGATCCAACTGCGCGCGCCGAACGGCTACGACCCGAAATATCGCGATTTGGCGGTGGACGCGGCGGGGCTGTGTGCCGGCAAAGCGCAGTTGATGATCAAGGGACCGTTCGAATGGCTGGGCGATTTCCCGTCCGCCGGTTGGCACATCACCGCCGCGCAATTGCGCAAATATGCGCAGAAGGGCCGCCCGCTGCCGGCGTCGCGCTGGTTGGCGGCGTCCTGCCATGACGCAGAAGAACTGGCGCTGGCCGAGCAAATGGGCGTGGACTTCGTGACGTTGTCGCCGGTGCAACCGACCCAGACTCACCCGGATGCGCAGCCGTTGGGTTGGGAACAGGCTGCAAGCCTGATCGCCGGTTTCAGCAAACCGGTGTTCTTGTTGGGTGGCGTTGGCCCGGCGGACCGGCAGCAAGCCTGGAAAGCAGGGGCACAGGGTGTGGCGGGGATTCGCGCGTTCTGGCCCGATTCTTTGGTCTAGCGGCTGGCCTCTTCGCGGGCAAGCCTCGCTCCTACAGGATTTGTGTCGTTCACAACATCCGCGAACAGCATAAACCGTGTAGGAGCGAGGCTTGCCCGCGAAGGCGTCCTCGAAGGCGCCGACTACACCTGAGGCTTCGCCGCCGGTTGCCACAATATCTCGGCGATTCCCTGGCGCTTGGCAATCAGCCGTGCCGCCACAAACAGCAAATCCGACAAGCGATTGATATACGCCAGCCCAACCCCGGTCAGCGGCTCTACCGCATTCAAATGCTGACACCGGCGCTCGGCACTGCGCGCCAGGCTTCGGCACACATGCGCTTGCGCAATCAACGCCGAACCGCCCGGCAGAATGAAATTCTCCAGCGGCCCCAGCTCTTCGTTCCACAGATCAATCGCCGCTTCCAGGCGCTCGATTTCCGCGTCGTTCAACGCCTGGTAAACCGGCATCGCCAGTTCGCCACCGAGGTCGAACAAGCGATGCTGACACGGCGCCAACACCTCGATCACTTCATTCAAACCCGGATACACGGCGCTTTCCGCCGCCAACCCGGCCAGCAACACGCCGACCTGACTGTTCAACGTATCGACCTCGCCAATCGCCTCGATGCGCGGGTGATCCTTGGGCACGCGGCGGCCATCGCCCAGGCCGGTCTCGCCTTTGTCGCCGGTGCGGGTGTAAATCTTCGACAAGCGAAAGCCCATGGTTACCTCGGTAGCTGATTGAGTTCTTGAGAGACCAGCGGGGTGCCCGCCAACGGCAGGCGCAAAGTGAAACAAGTGCCCTGGCCGAGGGTCGATTGCACTTCCATCTGACCTTTGTGGTTGTTGGTGATGATGAAATACGAAACGGACAAACCGAGCCCGGTGCCCTGGCCGATTTCCTTGGTGGTGAAAAACGGCTCGAAGGTGCGTTTGCGCACGTTCTCGCTCATGCCGATGCCGTTGTCCTCGACCTGAATCTCGGCCCACGGCGGATTGAGTTTGGTCCGCAGAATGATCCGCCCCGGCTCGCTGTCGTCTTCACGCTGGTGAATCGCCTGCGCGGCGTTCTTCAACAGATTGAGCAGCACTTGTTCCAGTTCGTTGGCAGTGCCGGGCACCGGGCCGAGCGCGGGGTCGAACTGGCGAATGATCGCCTGGCCCTTGAAGTCAAAACCGATCGCCAGATCAAAGTCGTTACCGGCGATTTCCACGGCTTGGTCGATCAGCGCCGGCAAGTCGCACGGGGCCATTTGCCGCGTGCTGCGACGGCTGAAACTGAGCATGTGCGTGACGATCTTTGCCGCCCGCGCGCCGGCCTGCTGGATGCCATCGAGCAATTGCGGGACTTCCCGCGCTTGCAGGTATTGATTGACGGTTTCCAGCTCAATGCCGACCTGTTCCGCTTGTTCGAGGTTTTTCGGCAGCTCCGGCGACAGGCGTCGGCGGATGTTCTGCACGTTGTGCAGGATCGCGCCCAGCGGGTTGTTGATTTCGTGGGCCATGCCCGCGGCGAGGCCACCGACCGAAAGCATTTTTTCCGATTGCACCATCATTTCTTCCAGCGACAGGCGCTGGGTGATGTCATCGATGCGGATCACCACGCCACGCCCGGCGCCGCCCATCAGCGGATAGAACGTCAGCGCGTAATGCTTGGCTTCATCGTCCTTGATCCAGGTCACGCGCTCGATTTTCGCCACGGTGTGCTGTTCGACGGTTTGCTTGAGTTGCGGCAAAAACGGCTTGAGCGGTTCGAACGCGAGGAAGATCGGCTGGTTCAGCGCTTCGTCCAGACGCGTGCCGGACAGGGCGCTGGCCTCCTGATTCCACTGTGTGACGTAGAGCTGCTCATCGAGGGCGATCAGCGCCGAAGGCATCGAGTCGATGATGCTGTTGAGGTAGTTCTGGAAACCGGTGAGTTTCTTCTCGATCTTGCTCCGCACCTGCACTTCCAGTTCCAGTTTGCGGTTGGTGTGGCGGGTTTCTTCCGCCAGACCTTGTGCCTGATCGTAAGCCTCTTGCGACTCATCGCGGGCGCGCTTGAGCTGCTGCTCGCGCGCCTCGATCCGCGACAGCATGGTGTTGAACGCCTCGGCGAGGCTGCCGATTTCGTCGTGGTTGCCGCGAGAGGCGCGCAGCGCATAGTTCTCTTCGCGGGTGACTTGGCGCGAGAGCTCTTCGAGTTGATGAATCGGCCGGGTGATCAGGCGTTTGATCTGCCGCGCAATCACCAGCCACAGCAACACACTGAAGATCAGGATGCCGAGGCTCGCGGTCAGGGTGCCGGTGTAAAACGCCATCGGCAATTCGCTGCTGGCCACCAACAGCAAATGCCCCGGCTGAGTACCGGGGCGGGGCAGGGTGATGATCTGGTTGCTGCGAAACTCCGTGGATTGCCAGGCTTCGATGTGCCGATAGCGCTCCGGCAACTTCAGTTTGTCGCCGTGCTGCAACTGCGCGAGACGCTCGCCGTTACCGTCGTACAGTGCTGCGGCGCGCAACGGTGAATAACTGTTGAGTTCCTTGAGCAGGCGGTCGGCGCTTTGCGGCGACTGCAACGCTTCGGACACCAGACTCGGATTCGACACCAGCCGGCCGATGGTTTGCAGGGCCTGCGGCGCCATG
This sequence comes from Pseudomonas sp. 43NM1, assembly GCF_002836905.1. NCBI lineage: Bacteria > Pseudomonadati > Pseudomonadota > Gammaproteobacteria > Pseudomonadales > Pseudomonadaceae > Pseudomonas > Pseudomonas sp. 43NM1. The sequence goes on from NZ_MKGS01000133.1 coordinate 9,443, forward strand.
CTTTCCTGGGAAATGTAATACGCGGCGCTGATAAACGTCAGGTTGGCGACCAGCAGCACGGTGATCAACAGCACCAGCAAAGCGGCCAGCAATTTCTGGCCGACGGGAAGGTTTTCGAGGCGCTGGCGCAATGGCATCAGGTTCGTCGCTGAAAGGGAACAAGTCGCCAGCGTAGCCGCTGCTCAGTCGCTGGGCAATCCAAGGCTGTGCAGATGCGTGACCAGGCGCTGCTGCAATTGATTGAGGTGCGGCAGGTTCAACTGATGCCGCGCCGCGACTTTGCACACATGGCCCAACAGATAGCTGATTTCAGTGCGGCGCTGATTGGCGACATCCTGATACATCGACGAGTAATTGGCGGCGGTGGCCTGGATCACCCGTTCCACTTCCTGCTGCAAGTCCTCGGCAGCAGCGGGCTGGCCGCAGCGCTCGAGCAGCTCGGTCAGCTCGACGCAGAGCGTGGCGACTTCGCAATGATGGTCCTGCAACCCACCGTTGCGGCAACCGTGCAGCACCGTCAGCGGATTGATCGCGCAATTGAGCGCAAGTTTGCGCCACAGCCGCGTGAGGATTTCGGTGCTCCATTCGTGGGGAATGCCGGCGGCGTTCAAATCGTCCAGCCAGATCGGCGCCACCGGATGCCCGGCATCGCCGAGCCAGGTGTAACCGTGGCCGGCGAACACCACGCGCCAATCGCCATCGCGAAACGCGCCTTCGGTGCTCGACGCGCTGATGCAGCGTGCTTGCGGCACGCGCGCCGCCACGGCGTCCTGACTGCCGAGGCCGTTCTGCAACAGGATCAGTTCGGCGCCCTCCGTCAGGCGCGACGCCAGTTGCGCCACGGCGTGCTCGGCGTCGTAGGCTTTGCAGGCGACCAGCAAGCGGCTGATCGGCGCGTCGCTGTCAGGTGTTTCAGCGGGCACGGCGTAAGTGTTCGCGCTGCCGTTCTCGACCAGGGTCAAGCCGCCCGCCGCGTGATATGCGTTTAAACGATTTTCGTCTCGCACAATCAAACGCACCGCAACCCCCGCGCGCGCCAGGCGGGTGGCCCATAACGTGCCGAGGCTGCCGGCGCCGAGAACATGCCAGGTGGTCGACATCAGCTTTTTGCTCGGTTTGAGGCACGCATGAGAGGCTCGCAGTATCGGTTGGAAAAGACCCGTTATAATGAGCCCGATTTTAACCGCAAGCCAAGCGCGCTCCATCGTGATCGAGCGCGCCTTTTTTTACCGGATTATTGGAGAAATTACATGCCGTCGTTCGACGTGGTATCCGAACTGGACAAACACGAAGTCACCAACGCGGTCGAGAACGCCGTCAAGGAACTCGATCGTCGTTATGACCTGAAAGGCAAGGGCACTTTCGAGTTCAAGGAAAAGGAGCTGACCGTCAACCTGACCGCTGAAGCCGATTTCCAGCTCGAAGCGATGATCGAAATCCTCAAGCTGGCGCTGGTCAAGCGCAAGATCGACGTGCAGTGCCTTGAGGTCAAGGATGCTTATGCGTCGGGCAAGTTGATGAAGCAGGAAGCCGTGCTCAAGGAAGGCATCGACAAGGAGCTGGCGAAGAAAATCGTCGCTCACGTCAAGGACGCCAAGCTCAAGGTCCAGGCCGCCATTCAGGGCGAGCAAGTGCGGATCACCGGCAAGAAGCGCGACGATTTGCAGGAAGCCATCGCGGCCCTGCGCGCCAAGACGTTCGACATGCCGCTGCAGTTCAACAACTTCCGCGACTGACCCTCGCAACACACAATCCTGTGGCAGTGAGCCTGCTCGCGATGAGGTCGTGGCATTCGACACCTGTGTTGAATGACTCAGCGCCATCGCGCGCAGGCTCGCTGCCATAGCAGGATTGTGCTGACCCCGGAGAAAGTAGATGGATTTGAATACTGAAGTGGACCATTTGGTAAAGGCCTCGCAGGCCTGGATCCCGATGATCATGGAATACGGCAGCCGTGTGCTGCTGGCGGTGATCACCCTGGCCATCGGCTGGTGGCTGATCAACAAAGTCACGCAAAAACTCGGCGGCCTGCTGGCCCTGCGTAACGCCGACCTGGCGCTGCAAGGTTTCATCAGCAGCCTGGCCAACATCATTCTCAAAGTGCTGCTGATTGTCAGCGTCGCATCGATGATCGGCGTCGAGACCACCTCGTTCGTTGCCGCCATCGGTGCCGCAGGTCTGGCAATCGGCCTGGCATTGCAGGGCAGCCTGGCGAACTTCGCGGGCGGCGTGCTGATTCTGTTGTTCCGTCCGTTCCGCATCGGTGACTGGATCGAAGCCCAAGGCGTGTCCGGCACGGTCGACAGCATTCAGATCTTCCACACAGTGCTGCGCACCGGCGACAACAAAACCATCATCGTGCCAAACGGCAATCTGTCGAACGGCATCATCACCAACACCAATCGTCAGCCAACCCGCAAAGTTGTGTTCGATGTCGGCGTGGACTACGAAGCGGACTTGCAGAAAGCCCGTCAAGTGCTGCTCGACCTGGCCAACGATGAGCGCGTGATGACCGACCCGGCACCGCAAGCCGTTATCTCGACGTTGGGTGACAGCTCAATCACTGTTTCGCTGCGTGTGTGGGTGAAGACTGCGGATTACTGGGATGTGATGTTCATGTTCAACGAACAGGCGCGTGACCGTCTGAAAAGTGCCGGCATTGATATTCCGTTTCCGCAGCGAGTTATTCGCGTGGTTCAGGAAGCACCAGTGCAATAAGTCTGTTGAATTTGGCCAGCAGCTTTTTTAGTTGGCCGTTCAGTCAACTTAAAAGCGGCAGCCCAAGAGTCGGTAAGGCTCTTGGGTTTTTTTATGTCTGCACTTCCGGAAAGATAGCTGGCTAATGTTATTAGTTGAAGTTAGTTAGCTTGCTTTCGAAGTTGCGTTGTAACGCGCATAAAAAAACCGCCCACCTGAAACAGGTGAGCGGTTTTTGTCAGAGCAGAGCTCTACAGTACGACCGTTTTACATCCTGATTACAGGATGGTCAGCGGGTACTCAATGATCAGGCGGGTGTCGTAGTTGTCAGAAGCGTAGCCGCTGTACGCGCCGTTCGAGCGGTAGTTGGCGAAACGCAGACGCATCGACAGGTCTTTTGCCGGACCGTCCTGGAATACGTACTTGGACTCAACGTTCCACTCGTTTTCCTTGCCTTCACCCAGACCGTTGGTCTTGATGTTGTCACCCATTACGTAACGGGTCATGAAGCTCAGGCCAGGAACGCCGTAAGTTTTCATGTTCAGGTCGTAGCGAGCCTGCCAGGAGCGCTCGTCGCGGCCCACGAAGTCGGAGATCTGAATGGAGTTGGCTACGAAGATCGTGCCGTTACCGTCAACGCCGTAGTAGTAGCCGTTGTCACCGCTGGAGCGCTGGTGAGCGACGGTGAACTTGTGTGCGCCGAGGCTGTAAGCAGCTGCCAGGGACCACAGTTTGTTGTCTACGCCGGTGGTGCCGTCGCCGATTGCGTCGACCAGGTCGCCGCGCTTCTCGCCTTTGGTGTTGTACCCGTTGAAGTCGAAGTTCAGCGACTGATCTTCGTTGATCGGCAGGGTGTAGTTCAGGTTGATGTACTGCTTCTTGAAGTAGTCATCAGCGTCGGAAGCCGCTACTGCACCGGTGAAGTTATCGGTGAAGGCGTAGCTGGCGCCGAAGATATTGATGTTGGTCAGGCCTTTGCCGCCAAAACCGTTTTCATCGGAGAGACCGCCGATGCTGTCACGACCCATGCCGGTTTGCTTGCTCAGGGAGGTGAAGCGACCTGCGCTCAGTTCCAGGTTCTTGATCTCTTTGGAGGTGATCAGAGTACCGGTCGCGACTTCTGGCAGCAGACGGCTGTCATCGGTAGCAAATACTGGGCTGGCAACGAATTGCTGGCCGTATTTCAGAGTTGTGTCGGAGAGGCGGAACTTCACTGCTGCGCCGGACTTGGACTGAGTCTTTTCCGGGTTGCCCTCGCTGTCGTTAGCGAACAGGCCGTTACCGCGACGCCCCGAACCACCGTCCAGTTTCGCCGAACCCATCACCATTGCATCCAGGCCTACGCCGATGGTGCCTTGGGTGAAACCGGACTCGTAAGTGATCAGCTCGCTGATACCAGTGTCCTGACGATAGCCGCTTTCAAAGGTGCCATCACCTTTGGCGATGTTACCGGCACCGTTCTTGAAATCACGGTTCATGTACTGGATACGGGTCTTGGCTTTCAGACTTTGGTCTTCGATAAAGCCTTTGGACTCGTCCTGGGAGGACGCGATTGCGAACTGCGAGGTGCCTGCTGAAACAGCCAGTGCGATTATGCTCCACTTCATCACGCGCATCGTGATTTGCTCCTTTGGTTTTTAGAAGAGTACTGCCGTCCCACCTGTTTTATTATCTGGGCGGCTCTTTCTTTTTGTGTCGGCGCAAACTTATATCACGCCGACAATGTTGGCGATACTTGCTCATCTATCCTTTCAGCTTCTTTACGACCCTGTCGCAAACAGCTGTGTAGATGTCGCAAATTTACAACCTCGACGCAAGCGGACAAACAACTTCGACGTTGTTTTTCAAAGCTTTGGCGTCGCTAAAAAGAGTCCCTGGCGCAACCTCTGAAACTCCATCGGGCAACCCTGCCGCTGTTTTTATTTGCCTGAACGCTGCCACTTCCAGTGGACGTTTCCAAGCGATATGGGAGTGAATGCAACAAGCGTGCTCAAACCTGGATTCTGTTGCTGTTTTTTTCAGAAATTGTGCTGGTCCCTGCAAAAACCTCATAAAACCGGGGGTTTCAAGTGCGTTTTGTTTGCGCTTGACGCCATGCGTGACCTGGTGTTGCTGCACCCTGAAAAATGCGCGACCACGAAAAACGTTACCGGTTCACCCCTGAAGTGAGTAATTGGCGGATCCCCGACCGCCTCAGCGTAGACGCGATGTGCGGTTTTGGTGCAGAAAATTTCAATCACTGTGTCGAATTCATACAGCTTGGCCACAGGCGCGAGGTGGGCGGGTGAGCGTTTGTCAGTCACTTCGGCTGTTTTCGCCGAGCGCCTGGTTCTGTAATGGTGCGTTCGCCGTAAAAATGTCTCATGGCGGGGCGCGGGTTCCGGCGGCAGGGCATTCGCGGGTATGCTGCCGTCCTGTCGCTTGGCGCGCGGCCTTGGAGCCGGGGCGCTAAGCTGAAACTGATGAACCAGGCGGGAGTGCGCGCAGTGTTCGCTTTAGATCCACAACTTCAACAAGACACTTTACCCATCGGTGATTTCCCTCTCTGCCGGCTGCTGCTGTCCAACGACGCGAATTACCCGTGGTTCATCCTGGTGCCGCGCCGCGAAGATATCAGCGAGTTGTTTCAATTGGATGTCGATGATCAGCAGCAGCTCTGGCAGGAAACCAACGCATTGGCGGAGATGCTCAAAGACCTGTTCGACGCCGACAAAATGAATGTCGCGACGCTGGGCAACGTGGTCAGCCAACTGCACATGCATGTGATTGTGCGCCAGCGCGACGATGCCGCGTGGCCGGCGCCGGTCTGGGGCAAGCACCCGGCCAAGCCGTACACCGCCGAGCAGGTCGCAGCGATTCGCGAGCGGCTGCGCTCGGTGCTTGCCGATCAAATCACCTGGTTGTCATCTGAAGGGAGCGTGTAAGCGATGAATCTCGAAGAGCGCGTCAACGATCTGGAGAGCCGTCTGGCGTTTCAGGACGACACCATTCAGTCATTGAACGATGTGCTGGTGGCGCAGCAGCGCGTGGTCGAACGCCTGCAACTGCAAATGTCGGCGTTGCTGCGCCGTCAGGAAGAAATGGCCGGGCAGTTCGAGTCCTCCGAAGAAGAGGCGCCACCGCCGCACTATTAATAAGGCAAGGGTCAAGAACGCAAGGGTTGAGAAGGCAAGAACGCCGGACAAACCCCGGGCAATAAAAAACCGCGAACAGCCAGGCTGTTCGCGGTTTTTTTATCGCTTGGGATCAGCGACGGGGCAGTGCGGCGATCACGTCTTCGGCTTGCAGGCCTTTGTCGCGGTTCATCACCGAAAACTCCACGCGCTGGCCTTCGACCAGAACGCGGTGGCCTTCGCCACGAATGGCGCGAAAGTGCACGAAAATATCATCGCCCGAATCGCGCGAGATAAAGCCGAAGCCTTTGGAGGTGTTGAACCACTTGACGGTGCCGGTATCGCGGTTGCTCATGTCATAGCTTGGCGAGGAGGCGGCCGGTGACGATTTGTAGAAGCTGATGGCCAAGTGCAGAAACACGGCAACCAGGGTAACAACGAGGCTGAACAGCACCGCAGGTTGACCGGCAATAACCGGCATCGGAGCGATCAGTGTCAGGGTTTGCAGCACCACAGCCAGGACCAGCAGAGCGCTGACGAGGTTTTGCAGTTGGTGGCGAGGACCTTTGTTCCAGTAAGGGATAACCGGCGCGAGGGTCAGGTTGAGCAGGCCGAAAAAGGCCAGGTAAAGTGCATCGGGTTGTTGCAGGTAAGGTACCGCTTCGGATTGCAGGCTAGGGATGAAGGACAGCAGCAAAGCTGCTGCGCCCATTAGCAGGTGGACGATTTTCAACATTTTGATTGACTCACGTTAAGACGGATCACAAGGAAGAGCTGACAAGGCACGGTTCGCTTCAGAACAATAAGAGGCGGTGGACACGTACCCGCTATCAGCCTATGCGCCGGCCCCCGGAAAAATAAGGGAATGACGACACGCTGCCTATTTAACAGCAAAGCCTGCGGCTACTCAAATCAGGCAGTCGGGCGGCGACCCTTGGGCGATTTGTCGCAGGCTGGGCAATTATCCGGGGCTGCATGGCGTGGACAGCCTTGCTACAGTGGTCCTGCACTTGTCGGACGAATTTCATCACCTTTAGGGGATAAGCATGGCAATCGATATCGGTATCAGTGAAGAGGATCGCAAGTCCATCGTCGACGGGCTGTCGCGTCTGCTGTCGGACACCTACGTGTTGTACCTGAAAACCCACAACTTCCACTGGAACGTCACCGGGCCGATGTTCCGGACCCTGCACCTGATGTTCGAAGAGCAATACAACGAGCTGGCGCTGGCAGTCGATTCGATCGCCGAGCGTATTCGTGCGCTGGGCTTCCCGGCGCCTGGCGCCTATTCGGTGTACGCGCGGCTTTCTTCTATTAAAGAAGAAGAGGGCGTGCCGAGCGCCGAAGACATGATCAAGCAACTGGTCGACGGGCAAGAGGCGGTCACCCGCACCGCGCGCGGGATCTTCCCGCTGCTGGACAAAGTCAGTGACGAGCCCACGGCCGACCTGCTGACCCAGCGTATGCAAGTCCACGAAAAAACCGCGTGGATGCTCCGTTCGCTGCTGGATCACTAAGTGCGAAGGTGCGCGGATGACGCCAGCGGCGTTGTTCGTGCACCGCGGTTCTTGTAGCCGGAATCTCTATTCGGCTGCGGAAAGTCGCCGTGCAGCTGTAGGAAACTGTCCGGCCTAGGACCGTGTCCAGGATCCTCCCTCATTTGTTGGCTTATCCTACGTCGATGGTCATAAAGTCATCTGGCTATAACTTTGCGCCTGCGTTTTTATAAGGATTCAGGAGAACTGATCTGATGAAAACCACGGATGGCAAAGGAGTGTCAGCGCTATGGTTTATGGACAAAGTGAGCGCGAATGGAGGTTTGTCGCGCAACCGGCGATAAAGATTGACCCGTTTGTCAGTGAATTTGATATGGGCTTGGCCCGGCCGTTATCGCGGTCGGTGCGCTTGAACGGTTTTGCGACCTGCCTGCGGCTCGAGCAGGTCTATTGGGACATTCTGGGCGAAATGGCCACCCTCAACGGCTGCTCGGTGAGTACCTTGTTGTCGCACGTGGACCGCGAGGTGCATTTGCGTCACGGCGGGGTGAAGAATTTCACCGGGCTGGTGCGCGTGGTCTGCGTCGTCCACAGCTTGAAGTGAAGTGTGGATAAGCCGGTTTGAGGTTGAAACGGGCGCAGTGTCGGTCTGTGCAGTCTTACGGCTGCACAGGCCGCATTTAATCGATATAATCCCGCTCTTTGCCGCAAAACCCTGCGTTTGCGGTAGCAATCTGATCACCGAGACAACCCCATGCCGATGTACGACTATCAATGTGCTTCCTGTGGTCATCAGTTGGAAGCCATTCAAAAGATCAGCGCAGCACCGCTGGTCGACTGCCCTGCGTGCCAGGCACCAGAGCTGAAGAAGATGCTGTCCATGCCGGGTTTCCGCCTCAGCGGCACCGGTTGGTACGAAACCGACTTCAAGACCGGTTCGAAGAAAAACCTGGCCGGCGGCGACAAGGCTGACTAGGTTTGCAACCTGTTGAACGACACGCGTGAGCTCTTGCATCATCTGGCAACTGCCGTGAGCACGACCTCCAACCGAATTTCGAATTACGAGAAGTGAAACCACTACCATGATGCGCAGCCATTATTGCGGCCAACTGAACGAAGCCCTGGAAGGCCAGGAAATTACCCTTTGCGGATGGGTTCACCGTCGCCGTGACCACGGTGGGGTGATTTTCCTCGATATCCGTGATCGTGACGGTCTGGCCCAAGTGGTGTTCGACCCGGATCGCGCTGAAACCTTCGCCGCCGCCGACCGCGTGCGCAGCGAGTACGTAGTCAAGGTCACCGGCAAGGTGCGTCTGCGTCCGGCCGGTGCGACCAACGCCAACATGGCGTCGGGCATGATCGAAGTGCTGGGCTACGAACTGGAAGTGCTGAACGAAGCGGAAACCCCGCCGTTCCCGCTCAACGAGTTCTCCGACGTTGGCGAAGAAACCCGCCTGCGTTATCGCTTCCTCGACCTGCGTCGCCCGGAAATGCTCGAGAAGCTGCGTCTGCGTTCGCGCATGACCACCAGCATCCGTCGCTTCCTCGACGAAAACGGCTTCCTCGACGTCGAGACGCCGATCCTGACTCGCGCAACTCCGGAAGGCGCCCGCGATTACCTGGTGCCGAGCCGCACCCACGCCGGTTCGTTCTTTGCATTGCCGCAATCGCCACAGCTGTTCAAGCAACTGCTGATGGTTGCCGGCTTCGACCGCTACTACCAGATTGCCAAGTGCTTCCGTGACGAAGACCTGCGCGCTGACCGTCAGCCGGAATTCACCCAGATCGACATCGAGACCAGTTTCCTCGATGAAAAAGAGATCATGGCCATCACCGAAAAAATGATCCGCAACCTGTTCAAGGAAGTGCTGGATCTGGAATTCGGCGAATTCCCGCACATGACCTTCGAAGAAGCCATGCGCCGTTACGGTTCCGACAAGCCAGACCTGCGTAACCCGCTGGAACTGGTAGACGTTGCCGACCAGCTCAAAGAAGTCGATTTCAAAGTCTTCAGCGGCCCGGCCAACGATCCGAAGTGCCGGATTGCCGCACTGCGCGTTCCAGGCGCTGCGAGCATGCCGCGCAAGCAGATCGACGACTACACCAAGTTCGTCGGCATCTACGGTGCCAAGGGCCTGGCGTACATCAAGGTCAACGAGCGCGCCAAAGGCGTCGAAGGCCTGCAGTCGCCGATCGTCAAGAACATTCCTGAAGCCAACCTCAATGTGATCCTCGATCGCGTTGGCGCGGTTGACGGCGACATCGTGTTCTTCGGTGCCGACAAAGCCAAGATCGTCAGCGAGGCCCTGGGCGCACTGCGGATCAAGGTCGGCAACGACCTGAACCTGCTGACCTGCAAATGGGCGCCGATGTGGGTTGTCGACTTCCCGATGTTCGAAGAGAACGACGACGGCAGCTTCACTGCCTTGCACCACCCGTTCACCGCACCGAAGTGCACGCCGCAGGAACTGGAAGCCAACCCGGCGACCGCACTGTCCCGCGCCTACGACATGGTTCTGAACGGCACCGAGCTGGGTGGCGGTTCGATCCGTATCCACCGCAAGGAAATGCAGCAGACCGTGTTCCGTCTGTTGGGTATCAATGAAGCGGAACAGGAAGAGAAATTCGGCTTCCTGCTCGACGCCCTGAAATACGGCGCGCCGCCGCACGGTGGCCTGGCTTTCGGCCTCGACCGTCTGGTGATGCTGATGACCGGCGCGCAGTCGATCCGTGAAGTGATCGCGTTCCCGAAAACCCAGAGCGCGGCTGACGTCATGACTCAGGCACCGGGCGCTGTCGACGCCAAGGCATTGCGCGAATTGCACATTCGTTTGCGCGAAACGCCTAAGGCTGAATAAGCCCGGGCTGAGTAAGGCTGACCCTGAAGGCGCATCCTCATGGGATGCGCCTTTTCTTTAGGTCGAGATTTTTTCTTGCTGGCCGGCGCTGATGCGCGGCGGGCAATGTTTCAAAGAGAATTCGGAGCGAGTTATGGCGGGTCATTCGAAGTGGGCGAACATCAAGCACCGCAAAGAACGTCAGGATGCCAAGAAGGGCAAGATTTTCACCAAGTGGATTCGTGAACTGACGGTTGCGGCCCGTCAGGGTGGCGGCGATCCGGGCTCCAACCCGCGTCTGCGTCTGGCGCTGGATAAAGCCCTCGGCGCCAACATGAGCCGCGACATCATTGATCGCGCGGTCGCGCGCGGTGCCGGCGCTGCCGATACCGACGACATGGTCGAACTGACCTACGAAGGCTACGGCCCGGGCGGCGTGGCAGTGATGGTCGAATGCATGACCGACAACCGCAATCGCACCGCAGCGGCCGTGCGCCATGCGTTCAGCAAATGTGGCGGCAACCTTGGCACCGACGGCTCGGTGGCTTATCTGTTCGAACGCAAAGGGCAGATTTCCTTCGCGCCGGGCATCGATGAAGACGCGCTGATGGAAGCTGCGATGGAAGCCGACGCCGACGACGTGGTCACCCACGAAGACGGTTCGATTGAGGTGTTTACCTCGTTCGCCGGTTTCTATTCGGTGCGTAACGCGCTGGAAGCAGCGGGTTTCAAAGGTGACGACGCGGAAATCGTGATGCTGCCGACCACCAGTGCCGAACTGGATCTGGAAGGCGCGGAGAAAGTGCTCAAGCTGATCGACATGCTTGAAGACCTGGATGACGTGCAGAACGTTTATTCCAATGCCGATATCCCGGAATCGGTTGCCGCGCAACTGGGTTGAGGGCGAGTAAGATCCCCTGTGGGAGCGAGCCTGCTCGCGAGCGCGGATTTCAGGCAGCATCGTTGCTGAATATGAAACCGCTTTCGCGAGCAAGCTCGCTCCCACATTTGTTATTCGTGTAGTGAATACCGTGCTTTTACTGAACCCGCAGGCGTTATGACTTTAATCCTTGGTATCGACCCCGGTTCGCGCATTACCGGTTACGGCGTGGTACGCGATACCGGGCGCGGCTGTGTTTACGTGGCGTCGGGGTGCATTCGCACCGGTTCCGGCGAGCTGCATGAACGCCTGCAAATCGTCTATCGCGGCGTGCGCGAAGTGATCCAGACCTATGGCCCGACAACCATGGGCATCGAAAAAGTCTTCATGGCGCGCAACGCCGACTCTGCGCTGAAACTTGGTCAGGCGCGCGGCGCGGCCATTGTTGCTGGCGCCGAAGAAAGCCTGGAAATCGCCGAGTACACCGCGACCCAGGTCAAGCAAGCGGTCACCGGCACCGGCGCGGCGAATAAAGAGCAGGTGCAAATGATGGTCATGCACATGCTCAAACTCACCAGCAAACCGCAAATCGATGCCTCGGATGCGCTGGCGATCGCGATTTGTCACGCGCACACCCGTTCCAGTCTGCTGCCGCATGGCCTCGGGACTGCACGCAGTCGTGGCGGGCGCCTGCGTCTCTGATAGCATCAGCAATCATTTTTACGGGATGAGGGTTTTGCGCCTGTGTCGTCGGCGCCAAACCCTGGTCCTGTCAGTCGCCAGCACCTGGCTGGCCAACGCTCAAGGATCTGAAACGTGATTGGACGCTTGCGCGGCACCCTGGCTGAGAAACAGCCGCCGCACCTGATTCTGGATGTAAACGGCCTCGGGTATGAGTTGGAAGTGCCCATGACCACGCTGTATCGCTTGCCGTCGGTCGGTGAACCGCTGACGTTGCACACCCATTTAGTCGTACGCGAGGACGCGCAGTTACTCTATGGCTTCTACGGCAAGCGTGAGCGAGACTTTTTTCGCGAGTTGATCCGTCTCAATGGTGTAGGGCCGAAATTGGCCTTGGCGCTGATGTCGAGCCTGGAAGTCGATGAGCTGGTACGTTGCGTGCAGTCCCAGGACACCTCGGCGTTGACCAAGGTGCCGGGTGTCGGCAAGAAGACTGCCGAGCGTTTGCTGGTCGAACTCAAGGACCGCTTCAAGGCCTGGGAAACCGTGCCGGCGATGTTTGCACTGGTGCCGAACCAGCCGGGAGGGCCGGATGCGCCAGCCCCGGCGGTCACCGCCGAGAGTGATGCGATCAGCGCGCTGGTCTCCCTGGGCTACAAGCCGCAGGAAGCCAGCAAGGCGATTACCTCGATCAAGGAGAAAGGTTTGAGCAGTGAAGATCTGATTCGCCGTGCCCTGAAGGGAATGATTTAAGTGATTGAAGCTGATCGTCTGATTGCCGCCACGCCGGGCCCTCGTGATCGCGAGGAAGTCCAGGACCGGGCGATTCGTCCCCTCAGCCTGGCCGAATACATTGGCCAGCCCACCGTTCGCGAGCAAATGGAGTTGTTCATCCAGGCCGCTCGCGGGCGCAGTGAATCGCTGGACCACACGCTGATCTTCGGCCCGCCGGGCTTGGGTAAAACCACGCTGGCCAACATCATCGCCCAGGAAATGGGCGTGTCGATCAAAAGCACCTCGGGGCCGGTCCTTGAGCGCCCGGGCGATCTCGCCGCGCTGCTGACCAATCTTGAGCCGCATGACGTGTTGTTCATCGATGAAATCCATCGGTTGTCGCCGATCGTCGAAGAAGTGCTGTACCCGGCGATGGAAGATTTCCAGCTCGACATCATGATCGGCGAAGGGCCGGCCGCGCGTTCGATCAAACTGGATTTGCCGCCGTTCACTCTGGTCGGCGCGACCACCCGCGCGGGCATGCTGACCAACCCGTTGCGCGACCGTTTTGGTATCGTCCAGCGCCTGGAGTTCTACAGCACCGCCGACCTGGCGACGATTGTCAGCCGTTCGGCGAGCATTCTCGGGCTGCCGCTGGACCCGGAGGGCGCCTTCGAAATCGCCCGTCGCGCCCGCGGCACGCCGCGAATCGCCAACCGCTTGCTGCGTCGCGTGCGCGATTTCGCCGAAGTGCGCGCCAAGGGCCACATCACCAAACCCATCGCCGACCTCGCGTTGAATTTGCTGGATGTCGATGAGCGCGGTTTCGATCATCAGGACCGGCGTTTGCTGCTGACCATGATCGAGAAGTTTGACGGCGGCCCGGTCGGCGTCGACAGTCTGGCCGCGGCGATCAGCGAAGAGCGTCACACCATTGAAGATGTGCTGGAGCCGTACCTGATTCAGCAGGGCTATATCATGCGCACTCCGCGGGGGCGGGTGGTCACTCGACACGCGTATCTGCACTTCGGTTTAAACATCCCGTCACGATTGGGCGAGATGCCCGTGGTAGACGAGTTCCTCGATGCAGTAGACGATTAATCACCTTTGCGGGCTGATCGATTGAGCGTTTGTGTGGTCCTAGGGGCTCACATGACGAATCTTTCGCTGGAAAGCTGCATAAACAATGAAAAACAGTTGCCTGGCTGGATTGGCAACCTGAGGAGTAAGCACTAGAGTATGCGCGCGCAAAACGGGCTTGAGCCTTCCGCATTTCGTTGTCGCGTTTATTACGAGGACACCGATGCGGGCGGCATCGTGTATTACGTTAATTACCTCAAGTTTATGGAACGGGCTCGAACCGAGCGGCTCCGGGAACTGGGCTTTGCCCAATCCCAGCTGGCAGGGGAGGACCTGTTGTTCGTCGTGCATTCCAGCGAAGCGCGATATCACGCGCCGGCGCGACTGGATGACGAACTGACGGTAAGCGCTGAAGTAATCGAATTGAACCGTGCCAGCCTGCGCTTTAAACAGCAGGTCAGGCGGGCTACGGATAATGTGCTGCTCTGCGAAGGGCAGTTTTTGGTGGCCTGTGTGCGCACTGACAGTTTGAAACCCCGGGCCATTCCCGAAGCTCTACGTGCGGCCTTTGCCGACGTGAGCGGCGCGGGTAAACACTCAAAGCAGGAGATAAAGCGTGGAAGCTAACGTCGTCGACCATTCCTCCATGTGGAGCCTGGTCAGCAATGCCAGCGTCGTGGTGCAGTTGGTAATGCTGATTCTGGTAGCCGCATCGGTGACCTCATGGATCATGATCTTTCAGCGCAGCAACTTGCTGCGCGCCGGTCGACGTGCCCTGGAGAGCTTTGAAGAGCGCTTCTGGTCGGGTATCGACCTGTCCAAACTCTACCGTCAGGCCGGCAGCAACCCTGACCCGGATTCGGGCGTCGAGCAGATCTTCCGTGCCGGTTTCAAGGAATTCTCCCGTCTGCGCCAGCAGCCAGGCGTTGACCCGGAAGCGGTCATGGAAGGCGTGGCCCGTGCCATGCGCGTGGCGATTTCCCGCGAAGAAGAAAAGCTCGAACAGAGCCTGCCATTCCTCGCCACCGTCGGTTCCGTCAGCCCGTATATCGGTCTGTTCGGTACGGTCTGGGGGATCATGAACTCCTTCCGTGGTCTGGCCACTGCCCAACAGGCGACCCTGGCCACCGTAGCTCCAGGTATTGCCGAAGCACTGATCGCCACCGCGATCGGCCTGTTCGCGGCCATCCCGGCCGTTATCGCTTACAACCGTTTTGCTGCACGCAGCGAAACCTTGCTGGGCCGTTACTACACCTTCGCCGACGAATTCCAGGCGATCCTGCACCGCAAAGTGCACACCAGCGAAGAATAAGCAGGTAATTTCCAATGGCTTTAATCGCTCGAGCTCGCAAAAAGCGCAAGCCGGTTGCCGAGATGAACGTGGTGCCTTACATCGACGTGATGCTGGTACTGCTGGTCATCTTCATGGTGACCGCGCCGATGCTCAATCAGGGCGTGAAAGTTGATCTGCCCAAGGTTTCCAGCGAAGCCTTGCCGCAGGACAACAACACTCAGGTCCTGACCATTTCGATCAAGTCTGACAAGACCTATTACTGGAACCTTGGCAGCGAAGTCGACACCGAAAAGCAGCAGGACAAGGCGATGACCTTGCCGCAGATGACCAGCGCGGTGACCAAAATCATCAGCGCCGGCAACGACAACGGCAAGCGCACCCAAGTCTTCATTCGTGGCGACAAGACCGTCGACTACGGTTCGGTCATGGGCGCCATGGGCGGGTTGCAGAAAGCCGGCGTCGGTAATGTTGGCCTGATTACCGAGGCGCCCTGATGCAGCAACAACGAGAGCCAACAGCCTCGGAAAGCTACTTCTGGCCTAGTGTCTGGGCGATTGGCTTGCACGTGCTGGTTTTCGGCATGCTGTTTGTCAGTTTCGCCATGACGCCTGAGTTGCCGCCGGCCAAGCCGATTGTTCAGGCGACCCTGTACCAGCTGAAATCGAAAAGTCGGGCGACCACCCAGACCAATCAGAAGATTGCGGGTGAAGCGCAGAAGTCTGCTGCGCGCCAGACCGAAGTCGAACAGATGGAACAGAAAAAGGTCGAGCAGGAAGCGGTGAAGGCTGCGGAACAAAAGAAAGAAGAAGCGGCTCAAAAAGCCGAGGAAGCCAAGAAGGCCGACGAGTCGAAGAAGTCCGAGGAAGCTAAAAAGGCTGATGAAGCCAAGAAAGCCGACGAAGCGAAGAAGACCGCCGAAGCCAAAAAGGCTGAAGAGAAACAATTGGCTGATATAGCCAAGAAGAAATCTGAAGAAGAAGCCAAAAAGGCTGCTGAAGAAGAGGCCAAGAAAGCGGCCGCTGAAGAAGCGAAGAAAAAGATTGTCGAGGACGCGAAAAAGAAAGCCGCGGACGACGCCAAGAAGAAATCCGAAGCTGAAGAGGCGAAGAAGAAAGTCGCCGACGAAGCGAAGAAGAAAGCTGCTGCCGATGCTGCGAAGAAGAAAGCGCAGGATGCGGCACGTAAATCTACCGAGGATAAAAAGGCTCAGGCCCTGGCAGATTTGCTTTCCGACACGCCGCAGCGTCAGCAGGCCTTGGCGGATGAGCAGGGTGACGAAGTCGCCGGCAGTTTCGATGATCTGATTCGTGCTCGGGCAGCGGAAGGGTGGGCTCGTCCTCCTTCGGCACGCAAAGGCATGACAGTTGTGTTGCAGATCGGCATGTTGCCGGACGGCACGGTGACTTCGGTCAGCGTGGTCAAGTCCAGCGGTGATGGCCCGTTTGACGCTTCTACTGTAGCGGCGGTCAAAAATATTGGACGTTTGACAGAAATGCAGGGAATGAAGCCGAGCGATTTCGCTCCGTATCGTTCATTCAAGATGACATTCACACCTGAGGATCTAGCCTTGTGAGAAACCTTCTTCGAGGAATGCTGGTCGTTATCTGCTGCATGGCAGGGTTAGCGACGGCAGACGAAAAAAACATTCTGGTCACCAGCGGCAGTGATCGGGCTACTCCGATTGCGGTAGTTCCGTTCGGTTACCAGGGCGGCACCGTTCTCCCGGACGACATGGCCGAAATCATTGGTAACGACTTGCGCAACTCGGGCTACTACTCGCCGATCGCCAAGCAGCAGATGATCAGCCAGCCGAGCCAGGCCAGCGAAATCATTTTCCGTGACTGGAAGGCGATCAGCGCCCAGTACATCATGGTCGGCAGCATTGTTCCGGCGGGCGGTCGTCTGCAGGTGCAATACGCACTGTTCAACGTCGCTACCGAACAGCAAGTGATGACCGGCAGCGTGTCGGGCAGCGTTGATCAACTGCGCGACATGGCGCACTACATCGCTGACCAGTCGTTCGAAAAACTCACCGGTATCAAAGGTGCGTTCTCGACGCGTCTGCTGTACGTGACAGCTGAGCGTTTCTCCGAGAAGAACACGCGTTACACGCTGCAACGTTCGGACTACGACGGTGCCCGCGCCGTGACCCTGCTGCAATCGCGCGAGCCAATCCTGTCGCCGCGTTTCGCACCGGATGGCAAGCGCATCGCTTATGTTTCGTTTGAACAGCGCCGTCCGCGCATCTTCATGCAGAACATCGACACCGGCCGCCGTGAGCAGATCACCAACTTCGAAGGCCTGAACGGTGCTCCAGCGTGGTCGCCGGATGGCAATCGCCTGGCATTCGTATTGTCCAAGGATGGCAACCCGGATATCTACGTGATGAACCTCGGTTCGCGCCAGATCACCCGTGTGACCAACGGCCCTGGCATCAATACTGAACCGTTCTGGGGCAAGGATGGTTCGACCATCTACTTCACCTCCGACCGTGGCGGCAAACCGCAAATCTACAAAACCAGCGCAGGCGGTGGTGGTGCAGAACGCGTTACTTTCATCGGTAACTACAACGCAAACCCGAAACTTTCGGCCGATGAAAAGACCCTGGTGATGATTCACCGCCAGGATGGCTTCACTAATTTCAAGGTTGCGGCCCAGGATTTGCAGCGCGGAAGCGTAAAAATCCTAACTGATAGCACTCTGGACGAGTCGCCTACTGTTGCGCCCAACGGCACCATGGTAATCTACGCCACCCGCCAGCAGGGCCGGGGAGTCTTGATGCTCGTGTCCATTAATGGACGCGTAAGGCTCCCGCTTCCTACCGCACAAGGCGAAGTCAGAGAACCATCCTGGTCCCCTTACCTGAACTGACGCGGCGCTACAAAAAGATTTGCTTAACACACTGGGGTTCATTAGGAGTTTCACGATGGAAATGCTGAAGTTTGGTAAATTTGCTGCGCTGGCTCTGGCCATGGCTGTAGCTGTAGGTTGCTCGTCCAAAGGCGGCGACAATGCCGGTGAAGGCGCTGTTGATCCAAACGCTGGTTACGGCGCTAACACTGGTGCAGTTGACGGCTCCCTGAGCGAAGAAGCTGCTCTGCGCGCTATCACCACTTTCTACTTCGAATACGACAGTTCGGACCTGAAGCCAGAAGCCATGCGCGCTCTGGACGTTCACGCCAAAGACCTGAAAGCAAACGGCGCTCGCGTTGTTCTGGAAGGCAACACCGACGAACGTGGTACTCGTGAGTACAACATGGCACTGGGCGAGCGTCGTGCGAAAGCCGTTCAGCGCTACCTGGTACTGCAAGGTGTTTCCCCAGCTCAGCTGGAACTGGTTTCCTACGGCGAAGAGCGTCCAGTTGCTACCGGCAACGACGAGCAGTCCTGGGCTCAAAACCGTCGCGTCGAACTGCGTAAGTAATTCGTCATGCGAACGTGCCGTCGTGCTGTAACTGTTTTGGCTCTCAGTCTCGCACCGCTTGCGGTGTGGGCTGCGGTTCCTGTGGTCGATGACAACAACTCCGGTAATAGCGGAAGTAGTTATCCGCCTGCGGGTTACGGTACGAACGGCGCCTATGCCGGGGGAGGGGTTTCGGCCCCTGTCTCGGCACAGGGCGAGCTGTTCAACCAACTGCAATCAATGCAGGAGCAGATCTCACGCCAACAAGGTGTGATCGAAGTTCTGCAAAATGATGTATCGCGCATGAAGCAGGAAAACCTGGAGCGATACCAGGATCTTGATCGGCGCATAGGAACCGGCGTTGCACCAGCCGCGACTCCTGATAATTCTTCCACCAGTGGCACGTTGAATGCCCCTGGTGCAGCAGCCGCTGCAGGCGCAAGTGCAGGAGCGGGTGCCGCTCAGGCACCGGCCGCCAGCAGTGAACCGGGTGATCCGGCGAAGGAAAAACTGTATTACGATGCAGCCTTCGACCTGATCAAAGCCAAGGATTTCGACAAGGCCAGCCAGGCTTTCGCCGCTTTCCTGCGCAAATACCCGAACAGCCAGTACGCGGGCAACGCTCAGTACTGGTTGGGCGAAGTCAATTTGGCCAAAGGTGATCTGCAAGGTGCAGGTCAGGCATTTGCCAAGGTTTCGCAGCTGTACCCAAAGCACGCCAAAGTGCCTGATTCGCTGTACAAGCTCGCTGATGTAGAGCGCCGCCTCGGTCATAACGACAAGGTAAAAGGCATTCTGCAACAGGTGGTGGCCCAATACCCGGGCACGTCCGCCGCTCAGTTGGCGCAACGCGATCTGCAACGCATGTAAGCCTGCTTGAGCTGAATTGAAGAAACCCGCGCTTGTCGCGGGTTTTTTCGTTAGAATTCACGCCCTTTTTCTGAAACACGCTTTTTGGGATTCGCGCGTTGGCGGGGTTCCTTGAAGAGCCTGACGGAGGCGGACAGCCTGTTTAGCTGTTACGCCCGTGGCGACTATGCAAGACACATTGAGAATCACCGAAGTTTTCTACTCTTTGCAGGGGGAAACGCGGACTGCCGGGCTGCCCACTGTTTTTGTGCGTCTGACCGGTTGCCCACTGCGTTGCCAATACTGCGACAGCGCTTATGCGTTCACTGGCGGAACCATCCGCACGCTCGACGACATCCTCGAGCAAGTGGCCGGTTATCGTCCGCGCTACGTCTGTGTCACCGGCGGCGAGCCGTTGGCGCAACCCAATGCCATCCCGTTACTCAAGCAGTTGTGCGACGCTGGTTACGAAGTGTCACTGGAAACCAGTGGCTCTATCGACATCTCGGCGGTAGATTCGCGCGTCAGTCGCGTCGTCGACCTGAAAACGCCAGGATCGAAAGAAGCGCATCGCAACCGCTACGAGAACATCGACCTGCTGACGCCCAACGACCAGGTGAAATTCGTCATCTGCTCGCGGGAAGACTACGACTGGTCCGTGTCCAAGTTGATCCAGTACGGTCTGGAGCGACGTGCCGGCGAAGTGCTGTTTTCCCCAAGTCACCACGACTTGAATGCACGGGAGCTGGCTGACTGGGTGGTGGCGGACAACCTGCCAGTGCGTCTGCAATTGCAGCTGCATAAATATCTTTGGAATGACGAGCCGGGGCGCTGAGATGACCGAACAATTGAACACGACTGAAAAACGCGCAGTAATCCTGCTGTCCGGTGGCCTCGACTCGGCAACGGTCGTCGCCATGGCCCGCGCAGAAGGCTACAGCTGCTACACCATGAGCTTCGATTACGGCCAACGCTCCCACGCCGAATTGCACGCCGCTGCACGCGTCGCACGCGACCTCGGCGTGGTCGAGCACAAGGTTATTGGCCTGAACCTCGACGGTATGGGCGGTTCTGCTTTGACCGACACTAGCATCGACGTGCCGGAAGAGGCGGGTGAAGGCATCCCAGTGACTTACGTGCCAGCGCGCAACACGGTGTTCCTGTCTCTGGCGCTGGGCTGGGCCGAAGTGCTCGGCGCGCGTGACATCTTTATTGGTGTCAACGCCGTGGATTATTCCGGTTATCCGGATTGCCGTCCCGAGTTCATCGAATCGTTCGAACGCATGGCCAATCTGGCGACCAAGGCTGGCGTCGAGGGCAACGGCTTCCGCATCCAGGCGCCGCTGCAGAACCTGAGCAAGGCACAGATCGTCCAGGCTGGCGTGAAGCTCGGCGTTGATTACGGGCTGACGGTTTCCTGCTATCAGGCCGACGATAAAGGCTACGCCTGCGGTAAATGCGACAGCTGCCGCCTGCGCTCCGAAGGCTTCGCCGCCGCCGGAATCAGCGACCCAACCCCTTATTTTTGATTTATTTCAAATTAGGTGTTGAATAGTCCTTAAAAATCAGTATTATACGCGCCACCACACAGCGGGTCGTTAGCTCAGTTGGTAGAGCAGTTGGCTTTTAACCAATTGGTCGTAGGTTCGAATCCCACACGACCCACCATTTTTGTAGCAGTTTTAAAAGTCTGGAAGGCCCACGCAAGTGAGGATTTCCGGATTTTTTTTTGCCTGCGATTTGCCTCCGCCCAACGGCGCACGACACAAGTCAGAATCATCTTTTGCATCTACGGGATATTCTGTAGCCTTGCCCGGCTCCAACGCTGTGCCTGATGAATACTCACTCTCCCGGCGGTACCCATTTGTGGTCCGGAGCCGGGTGTATACTCGACTTTCGCGCGAAAGCGCCCGCAGGTCTTGCGAACATGACGCAAATTTCTGAACGCCTACTGGTTCAAGCTCACCTCGACGCCAAGCAGCCCAAGCCGCTGACGAGCGAGGAAGAGGCCTATTACCGTTCTGCCATCGCTGCCGAGCTCAAGGCTCAGGACGCGGTGCTGGTGGCCCACTTCTATTGTGATCCGGTGATTCAGGCCCTGGCCGAAGAAACCGGCGGCTGCGTCTCCGACTCCCTCGAAATGGCGCGCTTCGGCAATGCCCATCCGGCCAAGACTGTAGTGGTCGCCGGCGTGAAGTTCATGGGCGAAACGGCGAAGATCCTCAACCCTGAAAAACGCGTGCTGATGCCGACACTGGAAGCGACTTGTTCGCTGGACCTCGGTTGCCCGGTGGACGAGTTCTCCGCGTTCTGCGACCAACACCCGGAGCGCACGGTGGTGGTCTATGCCAACACCTCGGCGGCGGTCAAGGCTCGAGCGGATTGGGTGGTGACTTCGAGCTGTGCGCTGGAGATCGTCGAAAGCCTGATGGACAACGGCGAGACCATCATCTGGGGCCCGGACAAGCACCTGGGCACGTACATCCAGCGCAAGACCGGCGCGGACATGCTGCTATGGGACGGTGCCTGCATCGTTCATGAAGAGTTCAAGTCCAAGCAGCTCGAAGACATGAAGGCGCTATACCCGGACGCCGCGATTCTGGTGCACCCGGAGTCACCGACCGCGGTGATCGAGCTGGCGGACGCCGTCGGCTCTACCAGTCAGTTGATTGCCGCCGCGCAAAGCCTGCCGAACAAGACGCTGATCGTTGCTACCGACCGCGGCATTTTCTACAAGATGCAGCAGCTGTGCCCGGACAAGGTCTTCATCGAAGCGCCAACGGCCGGCAACGGCGCCGCATGCCGCAGTTGCGCGCATTGCCCGTGGATGGCGATGAACACGCTTGAGCGCACGCTGAAGAGCTTGAAGGAAGGGACGAACGAGATCTTTGTCGATCCGGCACTGATTCCGCAGGCGATCCGACCGTTGAAGCGCATGCTCGACTTCACCCAGGCGGCGCGGATGAAGCTGGCCGGTAACGCCTGAGGCTTATCAGGCAAACACAAAAACCTGTAGGAGTGAGCCTGCTCGCGATAGTGGCGCATCAGTCGACATGGATGTCGACGATCACACAGCTATCGCGAGCAGGCTCACTCCTACATTTGGTTTTCGCTGAGGCTGAGTTATTTGGTCTTCTTCGGAATCCGCACCAGCTGCGTATTCGAATACATGTCGTGCCAGCTGCGCTTTTGCTTATCAAACAGCGGCCAGATAAACCCCAGCCCTACGCACAACCACGACGCAATCGACACCACAAAGCGCAACAACGCCTGCCACAGGCTGATGGACGAGCCATCCGCGTTCTGTACGCGAATGCACCACACCTGCATGCCCAAGGTCTGGCCAGACCAGGTCCAGAACTTGGCGAAGAACCCGAACAGCACAAACAACAGCACGGTCGACAGCAACGGATCGCCATCCAGCGCCCCGGCCTCGGTCAGTGCGCGCATGCGGTCTTCGCCGATGATTGCCATCTGAATCATCTTGTACACGCCGCTGGTGACGATCAGCAGGGCGGTGCACAACAGGAAGTCGTAGAACATCGCTGCCAGGCGACGGCCCAAAGTGGCGGCGGGGAAGTCGCCCTGGGGTTTGAGCAGGTGTTTCGACATGGCAGCCTCGGGGCGAAAAAAGAAGGCCATTTTACGGATTTACGCGCACAAAAAAGCCCCTGATGTCAGCATCAGGGGCTTTTTCGTAACAGAAGGTTAGGCTTCGGCTTGTACTTCGTCAGCCTGCATGCCTTTCTGGCCTTGCACTGCAACGAAAGTCACTTTCTGGCCTTCTTTCAGGCTCTTGAAGCCGTTGCCCTGAATGGCGCGGAAATGCACGAACAGATCCGGACCGCTTTCAGGAGTGATAAAACCAAAACCTTTCTCGTCGTTAAACCACTTGACGGTACCGCTCTGACGTTGGGACATTTCTTATTTCCTTTGACGCAATAATTAATGACAGTCTCCTTCTCATGAAAGAGTACTGGGGCTGGTTGCAGGAGAGTAAGAAGACGTCGAACGGGATGTAGCTAACTTGTAGGCTACTGCCCAGGTCACGATTCCAAGCGACCCATGCAAACACAGTGGAGAGACTCTACGCCAACTAGCCAATAAAAAACAAGCCCCCGCGAGAGGCCCGGTTTTGCTCGGCTTGGTGGCTGTTAGCGATGTCGCTAGTGCAGGCTTAGACGATTGAGTGTTTCAATTGTTTTCGTTCGTTATAAGCCAAGTTCGTAATCGAAAACTTGCACTGTTTTATGGCGGTTGCGTTACACATTAGTGCACTGTTAACGCAACCGCGTTACTTATAGAAACAGTCAATCAACCACGGTAGTAGCGTTGTGCAACAAATGGCATTTTGCTTACAAGCAAAGGCACCTTTTTCCCACGCACTATCGCCCAGACCGGCGTATCCAACGCGATGTACGCACTGTCCACGTAACCCATCGCCAATGGCGCGCCCAGTGTCGGGCCGAATCCACCGCTGCAAACGCTGCCAATGATCTCGCCTGCTTCATTGACGATTTCCGCGCCTTCGCGCACCGGCGTGCGTTCTTGTGGCAGCAGGCCGACGCGTTTGCGACTGACCCCGCCCTGTTGCTGCGCGAAGATGTTCTCCGCGCCCGGGAAACCGCCCGCCCGCGCGCCATCGGCACGTCGTGGTTTGGAGATAGCCCACAACAGGCTGGCTTCGATCGGCGTGGTTTCGCTGTTCATGTCGTGGCCGTACAGACACAGGCCGGCTTCCAGACGCAATGAGTCGCGCGCTCCAAGGCCAATCGCCGCCACTTCCGGCTCGGCCATCAAGGCGCGGGCGAGGGCTTCGGCATTCGCGGCCGGTACGGAGATTTCGAAACCGTCTTCGCCGGTGTAGCCCGAACGGCTGACAAAGCACTCAACGCCCAGCAGCTCGACGCGGGCGAACTGCATGAAGGTCATTTTCGCCACGTCTGGCGCCAGCCGCGCGAGTACGGTCACAGCGGCCGGACCTTGTAACGCGAGCAACGCGCGTTCTTCGAACAGCGGTTCGATGGTGCACTGATCGCTGAGGTGCTGACGCAAGTGCGCGAGGTCTTGATCCTTGCACGCCGCATTCACCACCAGAATCAATTCGTCGTTGCCGAGGTTGGCGACCATCAAGTCGTCGAGGATGCCGCCCGTCTCGTTGGTGAACATCGCGTAACGCTGCATGCCCACCGGCAGGTCGATGATGTCCACCGGCACCAGGGTTTCCAGAGCCTTGGCGGCATTCGCGCCGGTCAGGCGGATCTGGCCCATGTGCGAAACATCAAACAACCCGGCCTGCTCACGGGTGTGCTGATGTTCTTTCATCACGCCCAGCGGGTATTGCACTGGCATGTCGTAGCCAGCGAACGGCACCATGCGCGCGCCGAGTTCGAGGTGCAATGCGTGCAACGGGGTTTTCAGCAATTGTTCGGTGGACATATTCAGCTCCTGAAAAAGTCTGCAAAGGCCAATGCGCGCGCATCAGCACTCAATAATGTTGACCGCCAAACCGCCACGGGCGGTTTCCTTGTATTTGCTTTTCATGTCGGCGCCGGTCTGGCGCATGGTGCGGATGACCTTGTCCAGCGAGACAAAATGCTGGCCGTCGCCGCGCAACGCCATGCGCACCGCGTTGATGGCTTTCACCGAGCCCATCGCATTGCGCTCGATGCACGGCACTTGCACCAGTCCGCCAATCGGGTCGCAGGTCAGACCGAGGTTGTGTTCCATGCCGATTTCGGCAGCGTTTTCCACCTGCGAGACGCTGCCGCCGAGGACTTCGCACAAGGCCCCGGCGGCCATCGAGCAAGCGACGCCGACCTCACCCTGACAACCCACTTCGGCGCCGGAGATCGAGGCGTTCTCTTTATAAAGAATGCCGATTGCCGCCGCCGTCAGCAGAAAACGCACGACGCCGTCTTCATTGGCGCCGGGGATGAAGCGCATGTAGTAATGCAAAACTGCCGGGACAATGCCGGCCGCACCGTTAGTGGGCGCGGTGACCACGCGTCCGCCGTTGGCGTTTTCTTCGTTGACCGCCAGCGCGTAAAGGTTAACCCAGTCGAGCACCGACAGCGGGTCGCGCAGCGCAGATTCCGGGTTCTTGCACAGTTGCCGATGCAGCGCTGCGGCGCGCCGTTTGACCTTGAGGCCGCCGGGCAGGATGCCTTCGTTGCGACAACCGGCGGCGACGCAATCCTGCATCACTTGCCAGATGTTCAGCAGCCCGGCGCGGGTTTCCGCTTCCGGACGCCAGGCACTTTCATTGGTCATCATTACTTGGCTGATCGACAAGCCGTAAGTGGCGCAATGCCCAAGCAAGTCCTTGGCGCTCTTGAATGGAAAAGTCAGCGGCGTGGCGTCCTCGACGATGCGGTCGGCGCCGGCGGCGTCTTCATCGACGACAAACCCGCCGCCAACGGAATAGTACTCGCGGCTGCGAATCTGCAGGCCCGCGGCATCGAACGCGCGAAAGATCATGCCGTTGGGGTGATAGGCCAACGGTTTGCGGATCATCGCCAGGTGCAGTTTTTCATTGAATTCGATGGAATGCTCACCGAGCAGGTTCAAGCGACCGCTGCTGCGAATCTCTTGCAGACGCTCAGCGACGGTTTCGGTGTTCACGGTGTCCGGGTGTTCGCCTTCGAGGCCGAGCAACACGGCTTTGTCGCTGCCGTGGCCCTTGCCGGTCGCGCCGAGCGAACCGTAGAGCTCGACTTTGACGCAGGCGGTTGCCGCCAGCAGTTGTTCACGGCGCAAACCTTCGACAAAACGCGCAGCCGCCCGCATCGGGCCGACGGTGTGCGAGCTGGAAGGGCCGATGCCAATCTTGAACAGGTCGAACACGCTTAACGACATGAGTGGTTCTCCGGTTTCTTGTTATAGGCGCAACGCAAACCTGTAGGAGCAAAGCTTGCTCGCGATGAACGATGACGCGGTTCATCAGATAGACCGTGTAGCGGCTATCGCGAGCAAGCTTTGCTCCTACAGGGGTATGCGGTGTTCTTGAATGGGGCGAGTAAACCCGCCCCTTATACGTTTAAGCGTAGCTTTCGATCGACGGGCAGGCGCACACGAGGTTGCGGTCGCCGAACACGTTGTCGACGCGACCGACCGGTGGCCAGTATTTGCCTTCGATCAACGAAGCCACTGGGTACACCGCTTGCTCGCGGCTGTACGGGTGGGTCCACTCGCCAACGATTTCCGCTGCGGTGTGCGGCGCGTTTTTCAGCGGATTGTCTTCCTTGTCCAGCGTGCCGTTTTCCACCGCGCGAATCTCTTCGCGGATGCGGATCATCGCGTCGCAGAAGCGGTCCAGTTCTTCCTTGGATTCGCTTTCGGTCGGTTCGATCATCAACGTGCCGGCGACCGGGAACGACATGGTCGGCGCGTGGAAACCGAAGTCGATCAGGCGTTTGGCGACGTCATCGACGCTGATGCCGCTGCTGTCCTTCAATGGGCGCAAATCGAGGATGCATTCGTGCGCGACCAGGCCGTTGCTGCCGGTGTAGAGCACTGGGTAATGTTCTTCGAGGCGACGGGAAATGTAGTTGGCATTGAGGATCGCCAATTGCGAAGCGCGCTTCAGACCGGCGCCGCCCATCATCCGAATGTACATCCAGGTGATCGGCAAAATGCTTGCGCTGCCGAACGGTGCCGCGCACACCGCGCCTTCCTTGCGAGCCATTTGCGCGTGGCCCGGCAGGAATGGCGTCAGGTGCGATTTCACGCCAATCGGGCCAACGCCCGGGCCGCCACCGCCGTGCGGGATGCAGAAGGTTTTGTGCAGGTTCAAGTGGCTCACGTCGCCGCCGAACTTGCCCGGTGCGCAGAGGCCGACCATCGCGTTCATGTTGGCGCCGTCGATGTAAACCTGGCCGCCGTGGTCATGAATGATGCCGCAGATTTCGCGGATGCCTTCTTCGAACACGCCGTGGGTCGACGGGTATGTGATCATCAGCGCCGCGAGGTGTTCGCGGTGCTCGATGGCTTTGGCGCGCAGGTCTTCGATGTCGACGTTGCCACGGGCATCGCACGCGGTGACGACGACGCGCATGCCCGCCATGTTGGCGGTCGCCGGGTTGGTGCCGTGGGCGGACGAAGGGATCAGGCAGATGTCGCGACGCTCATCGCCACGGCTCTGGTGATAAGCGCGAATCGCCAGCAAACCAGCGTATTCACCTTGCGAACCGGCGTTCGGTTGCAGCGAAATCGCGTCGTAACCGGTCGCGGCGCAAAGCATCGCTTCCAGCTCATCGGTCAGTTGCTGATAACCGGCGCTTTGCTCGGCCGGGGCGAACGGGTGCAGGGCGCCGAACTCGGCCCAGGTCACCGGGATCATTTCGCTGGCGGCGTTGAGTTTCATCGTGCAGGAACCCAGCGGAATCATCGTGCGATCCAGCGCCAGGTCCTTGTCGGCGAGCTTGCGCAGGTAGCGCATCAGCTCGGTTTCCGAGTGATAACGGTTGAACACCGGGTGGCTGAGAATCGGCGATTGACGCACCAGCTCGGCCGGAATCGTGCTCTGCACGGAAGCGGCGAGGGCGGCGAAGTCCGGCAGCGCTTTGCCGTCGGCCAGCAGCGCCCACAAGGTTTCGACGTCGGCTTGTGCCGTGGTTTCGTCGAGGGACAGGCCCAGACGATCAGCATCGACCACACGCAGGTTGATCTGCTGGGCGCGCGCCTTGTCGTGCAGCTTGGCGGTGTTGGCGCCAGTGTTGAGGGTCAGCGTGTCGAAGAAGTTGGCTTGCTCGACGTTCAGACCCAATGCGTCCAGGCCTTTGGCCAGAATCGCGGTCAGGTGGTGCACGCGGTTGGCGATTTGCGTCAGGCCTTTCGGGCCGTGGTAGACGGCGTACATGCTGGCGATGTTGGCCAACAATACCTGCGCGGTGCAGATGTTCGACGTGGCTTTCTCGCGGCGGATATGTTGCTCGCGCGTCTGCATCGCCAGGCGCAACGCCGGTTTGCCGAAACGGTCGACGGAGACGCCGACCAGACGGCCCGGCATGTCGCGTTTGAACGCATCTTTAGTGGAGAAGTAAGCGGCGTGGGGGCCACCGAAACCGAGCGGCACGCCGAAACGTTGCGCGCTGCCGATGGCCACGTCAGCGCCGAATTCGCCCGGCGGGGTCAGCACGGTCAGGGCCAGCAGGTCGGCGGCGACCGCGACCAACGCGTTGGCGGCGTGGAAGCGTTCGGTCAGTTCGCGGTAATCGAACACGTCACCGTTGCTCGCCGGGTATTGCAGCAGCGCGCCGAAGAACGGCGTCACGTCAGTCAGTTCGCGTTCGTCGCCGACCACAACGTCAATGCCCAATGGCTCGGCACGGGTGCGCAATACGTCGAGGGTTTGCGGGTGGCAATGCGCGGAAGCGAAGAAGGCGTGGCTGCCCTTGTTCTTGCTCAGGCGTTTGCAGAAGGTCATGGCTTCGGCAGCCGCGGTGGCTTCGTCAAGCAAAGAGGCGTTGGCGATCGGCAGACCGGTGAGGTCGCTGATCAGCGTCTGGAAGTTCAGCAACGCTTCGAGACGGCCCTGGGAAATCTCTGGTTGGTACGGCGTGTACGCGGTGTACCAGGCCGGGTTTTCCAGCAGGTTGCGCAGGATCGGCGACGGCGTGTGCGTGCCGTAGTAGCCCTGGCCAATGAAGGTCTTGAACAGCTGGTTTTTGCCGGCGATGGATTTGATCAGCGCCAGCGCATCGGCTTCGCTCAGGCCATCTTCGAGGCCGAGGACGCTGGTGCCCTTGATGCTTTCCGGGATGACGCTGGCGCTCAGGGCTTCCAGCGAGTCGAAACCGAGGCTGTTGAGCATGGCTTGCTCATCGCCGGAACGCGGGCCGATGTGGCGCGCGATGAATTCGTTGGCGGTGCTCAGATTAATAGTCATGGCGGCTCCTCAGGCTTCGGCGTTGGCTTTGATCAGACGGTCGTAGGCGTCCTGATCCAGCAGTTTGGCGACTGCCGCAGGGTCTTTTGGCTGGAAACGGAAGAACCAGCCTTCGCCCAGCGGATCTTCGTTGACCAGTTCCGGGCTGCTGTCGAGCGCCGGGTTGACTTCGAGCACCTCGCCATCCAGCGGCATGTATACGCCGCTGGCGGCTTTGACCGATTCCACGGTGGCGGCTTCGGCGCCTTGCTCGTAGGACTGCAGCTCCGGCAGTTGTACGAAAACCACGTCGCCCAAGGCGTTCTGCGCGAAAGCGGTGATGCCGACAGTAACGCTGCCGTCAGCTTCGGTGCGCAGCCATTCGTGATCTTCAGTAAAACGCAACTCGCTCATGGAAACTCCTAAAGGGGCCAGACTCGTCTGGTGGACGCGATTGAATGCTTGGGCGGGGAAAGCCCTTATTTATGAGTGGTAACTAAGCAAAATCGCGGCCAATGTTGTTTTCTACATAGGAATCAATGGTTTGGAGGATTGTGGGCATTGCTGGAATGGCAGGCGTGTAGCGATATCGCTACAGAACAAGAGAGGGAAAAAAGCTTATGCGGATCAAAGCCTTGCACAGCAGTGATCAGGGGAGGGTGTATCGATATCGTTCCGCTGTAGCGCTTTCAGTACAGGTGGAAGTCGCTTTTGAACAGCTTTTGGCCCAGACACAGCCCCTGTAGGAGCCGAGCTTGCTCGCGATGGGGCCATGTCAGTCAACATTGATTTTGGAGGACAGACCGCTATCGCGAGCAGGCTCACTCCTACACGGATCCTCGGTGTTCAGCAGATTTGTGGCCAACCCCGCTCATTGTAGGAGTGAGCCTGCTCGCGATTGCAGTGTGTCAGCCAGCACGGATTTGAAGGACAGACCGCTATCGCGAGCAAGCTCGCTCCCACAGGGATCTTCGGTGTTCAGCAGATTTGTGGCCAACCCCGCTCAATGTGGGAGCCGAGCTTGCTCGCGATGGCGGCCTTACGGCTTATTGGGAATCCCGTACTTGCGCAGGCGATGGGCAATCGCGGTGTGGGAGGTTTGCAGGCGGCTGGCCAGTTGGCGGGTCGAGGGGTAGCTGACGTAGAGTTTTTCCAGCAGGGTTTTCTCGAACTCTTCCATCGCCTGTTCCAGGCTGTCGACTTCGCTGTCACTCTGGCGCGCAACCGAGGTGCCGGCGATGTCCAGATCACCGATATCCACCAGGCTGCTTTCGCAAATCGCCGCCGCGCGGAAGATCACGTTCTGCAATTGCCGGACATTACCCGGCCAGCGATTGCCGAGCAGCGCCGGATAGGTCCCCGGCGCCAGACGACACACCGGGCGCTGGATTTGCGCGCAGGCCTGCTGCATGAAATAGCGCGCCAGCAGCAGAATGTCCTGGCCACGTTCGCGCAGCGGCGGGACTTCGACGTTGAGCACGTTGAGGCGGTAGAACAAATCTTCGCGGAACGTGCCTTCGCTGACCATTTTTTCCAGGTCGCGGTGGGTCGCGCTGAGGATCCGCACGTTGACCTTGACCTCACGATCACCGCCGACCCGGCGGAAACTGCCGTCGTTCAAAAAGCGCAGCAACTTCGCTTGCAGGTACGGCGACATTTCGCCGATTTCATCGAGAAACACCGTGCCCTGGTTCGCCAGTTCCATCAGCCCCGGTTTGCCACCGCGTTGCGCGCCAGTGAAAGCGCCGGGCGCATAGCCGAACAGCTCGCTTTCGGCGAGGTTCTCCGGCAACGCCGCGCAGTTCAGCGCGAGGAACGGCGCACTGTGCCGGGCACTGATGGCGTGACAGGCGCGCGCCACCAGTTCTTTGCCGGTGCCGGTTTCACCCTGGATCAACAGCGGCGCATCAAGCGCTGCCACGCGTTGGGCGCGGGCCTTCAAGGTGCGAATGGCCGGGGACTCGCCGAGCAATGCGTCGAAACCTTCGGCGTGATCGTGGTGCAGCGCCGACAGACGTTCGCCGATGCGATTCGGTTGATACAGCGTCAGCAGCGCCCCGGCGTCGGTGATTGGCGTGGCGTCGAGCAGCAGAGTCTGGCCGTTGACGGTGATTTCGCGCAGCGGCAGGCGGAAGCCGTTTTCCAGCAAGGTGTCGAGCAACGCCGGGTCGGCAAACAGTTCGGCGATGCTTTCGCCGGCCGGTTCGCGACCGTACAACGCGATCAACGCCGGGTTGGCCAGCAGCACTTTACCGGCGCTGTCCAGAGCCAGCACCGGGTCGGTCATGGCCGCGAGCAACGCGTCGAGTTGCAAGTGCCGGCGCTGGCCGGGAAGGATGTCGACCACCGTCATGGCCTGCACGCCGTGGACGCTGAGCAACGCATCGCGCAGCTCTTCGAGCACTTCGGGGCTCAGAGTCGGGGCGTCGATGTAGACGTTGGGCGGGACCATTTCCACCGCATCCAGATTGAGATTGCGCCCACCGAGCAGGGCCAGGACTTCCTGGGTAATGCCGACGCGGTCGATGAAGCTGACGTGGATACGCATGGGGCGGTTTTTGATTCTGGAGTGCGGAGGGTGGCAAGTATGCCTTGGTGGAGGGCTGGGGTGAAATCTTGAGATTTGAGGTGGAGTTGAAAACCACCCCTCACCCCAGTCCTCTCCCCAAAGGGGAGAGGGGAGAGGGGGCCGATCTCTGTTGCTTTCAAGGCCTGAGTTCGACTCGGGCTTTCAGGTCGATGTCGCTCGAATATGCAACTCGGGCAGTCCCCTCATCCCTTTGGAGGTGGAGTTGAAAGCCACCCCTCACCCCAGCCCTCTCCCCAAAGGGGAGAGGGGGCCGATCTCTGTTGCTTTCAAGGCCTGAGTTCGACTCGGACTTTCAGGTCGATGTCGCTCGAATATGCAACTCGGGCAGTCCCCTCATGCCTTTGGAGGTGGAGTTGAAACCACCCCTCACCCCAGCCCTCTCCCCAAAGGGGAGAGGGGAGAGGGGGCCGATCTCCGTTGCTTTCAAGGCCTGAGTTCGACTCGGACTTTCAGGTCGATGCAGCTCGAACATGCAACTCGGTCAGTCCGCTATCCCCCTTGGGGAGAGGGGGAAAGGGGGCCGATCTCTGTTGCTTTCAAGGCCTGAGTTCGACTCGGGCTTTCAGGTCGATGTCGCTCGAATATGCAACTCGGTCAGTCCCCTCTCCCCCCTGGGGAGAGGGTTAGGGTGAGGGGTGGCCTCTGGATTCACTCCAAGTGTTCAGGCTTCACCGGATCGCCCGATTTCATGTCCAGTTGCACCCGCACATCTTCAAACATCGCGTCGTAATGCTTGTGCACCGAACCGATGCTGCTATGGGTTTTCGGAATACCGTATTTCTCGACGATTTTCGTCACGTTGCTGGCGAAGTTGTAGGCCTGATCCTTGGGCAAAAAGAACGACTCGTTAAAATCCTTGCCTTGAGCGCTGCCATGCAAGGTGAACTGCATGCCTTTGCCATCCTGCGGATCTTCCGACACCTCGTAGTCGAGGCACAGGTTGTAGCTGACGTCGTCGTCATTCAGCGCGTGGCGCTCGAAGTGCAGGTGACCGGGTTCGAACGTGGCCATTGGCGTCTCTCCTTACAAATAAGTAATACCAGGCGTCGCCGTGCTGATGCGCGTGCCGGCCTTGCCCTGGACGATTGCTTCGATGTCGGAGAGTGAACCGATGACCGCAACTTTGCCAGTATTGCGCGCGAACTCGCACGCCGCCTGGACCTTCGGCCCCATGGAACCGGCGGCGAAGCCGAGTTTCTCCATTGCGTCGGGGTGCGCTTGGGCGATGGCTTTTTGCGTTGGTTTGCCGAAATCGATAAACGCCGCGCTGACATCAGTGGCGATCACCAGCAGATCGCTTTCCAGCTGTTCGGCGAGCAGCGCCGAGCACAGATCCTTGTCGATCACCGCTTCCACGCCTTCGAGTTTGCCGTCGGCGCCGTACATGGTTGGAATGCCGCCACCGCCGGCGCAGATGACGATGCTGCCCTTGTCCAGCAGCCACTTGATCGGACGGATTTCGAAGATGCGTTTTGGCCGTGGACTGGCCACGACACGGCGATATTTGTCACCGTCCGGGGCAATCGCCCAGCCTTTTTCCGCGGCGAGCTTCTCCGCTTCAGCCTTGGCATAGACCGGGCCGATCGGTTTGCTCGGATTGTGGAACGCCGGGTCGTTGGCATCGACTTCGACTTGCGTCAGCAGCGTGGCGAACGGCACTTCGAAGTCCAGCAGATTGCCCAGTTCCTGCTCGATGATGTAACCGATCATGCCTTCGGTTTCGGCGCCAAGCACGTCCAGCGGATACGGCGAAACCGAGGTGTAGGCCGCCGCTTGCAGCGACAACAGGCCGACTTGCGGGCCATTGCCGTGAGCGATGACCAGTTGGTTGCCGGGGTAGATTTTGGCGATCTGTTCGGTGGCCACGCGAATGTTCGCGCGTTGATTGTCCGCCGTCATGGGTTCACCACGACGGAGCAGGGCGTTACCGCCCAGGGCGACGACGATACGCATAATGCAGTCCTTTCAGAGTTCGATGATCCCCTGTAGGAGTGAGGCTTGCCCGCGAAGCTTTTCAGCGGTCTTGATGGCCTCTTCGCGGGCAAGCCTCGCTCCTACAGGTTCAGTGGCGGCTCACAAAAATGTGTTCAGCCTTTTAGATATCCGCCAACGCCGAGACCAGAATCGCCTTGATTGTGTGCATGCGGTTTTCCGCTTGCTCGAAGGCGATGTTGGCTGGCGATTCGAAGACTTCTTCGGTCACTTCGACGCCATTGGCCAAGTGCGGATAACGCGCGGCGATGTCTTTGCCGACCTTGGTTTCGCTGTTATGGAACGCCGGCAGGCAGTGCATGAACTTCACGCGCGGGTTGCCCGAAGCTTTCATCATTTGCGTGTTGACCTGGTACGGCAGCAATTGCTCGATGCGCTCGTCCCACGCTTCCACCGGTTCGCCCATCGACACCCAGATATCGGTGTGAATGAAGTCGACGCCTTTGACCGCTTCTTTCGGGTCTTCGGTGATGGTGATGCGCGCGCCGCTTTCTTCGGCGAAGGCTTTGCACTGGTCGATGAAATCCTGATGCGGCCACAGCGCTTTCGGCGCGCCGATGCGCACGTCCATGCCGAGTTTGGCGCCGATCATCAGCAACGAATTGCCCATGTTGTAACGCGCATCACCCAGGTAGGCGTAGCTGATGTCGTGCAGCGGTTTGTCGCTGTTTTCGCGCATGGTCAGCACGTCGGCGATCATTTGCGTCGGGTGGAATTCAGCGGTCAGGCCGTTGAATACCGGGACCCCGGCGAACTTCGCCAGCTCTTCGACGATTTCCTGTGCGAAGCCACGGTACTCGATGGCATCGAACATCCGGCCGAGGACGCGGGCGGTGTCCTTCATGCTTTCCTTGTGACCGATCTGCGACGACACCGGGTCGATGTAGGTGACGTGCGCGCCCTGGTCGTGGGCCGCGACTTCAAACGCGCAACGGGTGCGGGTCGAGGTTTTTTCGAAGATCAGCGCAATGTTCTTGCCTTGCAGGTGCGGACGCTCGGTGCCGGTGTACTTGGCGCGCTTGAGGTCGCGGGACAGGTCGATCAGGTAGTTGAGCTCGCGAGTGGTGTGGTGCATCAAGCTCAGCAGGCTGCGGTTGCGCATGTTAAAAGCCATTTTGGATCTCCTTGGGTTTCGGTTATCCGCCGGCTCCGCGCCTCATGGGCGCGCAGCAGGGCACAGTAATTAATAATCGATCGGGTCACGAATGATCGGGCAGGTCATGCAATGGCCGCCGCCACGACCGCGACCGAGTTCGCCGGCGCTGATAGTGATGACTTCGACGCCAGCCTTGCGCAGCAAGGTGTTGGTGTAGGTGTTGCGGTCATAACCGATGACCACGCCCGGTTCCAGCGCCACCACGTTGTTGCCGTCATCCCACTGTTCGCGCTCGGCGGCGAAACTGTTGCCGCCGGTTTCGACGACGCGCAACGCCTTGAGATTGAGCGCCGCGGCGACGGTGTCGAGGAAGTTGCTTTCTTCGCGGCGAATGTCGATGCCGCCCGGTTTGCTGTCGTCAGGGCGCAGAGTGAACGCAACGATCTGGCTGACCACTTCGGGGAAAATCGTCACCAGGTCGCGGTCGCAGAAGCTGAACACGGTGTCCAGGTGCATCGCCGCGCGAGACTTCGGCAGACCGGCGACGATCACCCGTTCCACAGCGTTGTGCTTGAACAGGTTCAGCGCCAATTGGCCGATGGCCTGGCGCGACGAACGTTCGCCCATGCCGATCAACACCACGCCGTTGCCGATCGGCATCACGTCGCCGCCCTCAAGCGTGGCATTGCCGTGTTCCTGATCCGGGTCGCCGTACCAGACCTGGAAGTCGGCGTTGGTGAATTCCGGGTGGAATTTGTAGATGGCGCTGGCCAGCAGGGTTTCCTGACGGCGCGCTGGCCAGTACATCGGGTTCAGCGTGACGCCGCCGAAGATCCAGCAAGTGGTGTCGCGGGTGAATTGGGTGTTGGGCAGCGGCGGCAGAATGAAGCTCGAGTGGCCGAGGAAATCGCGGAACATCTCGATGGTTTTGCCGCCGAAGCTGTCCGGCAGGTCATCCGCCGACACGCCGCCAATCAGGAACTCTGCAATCTTGCGCGGTTCGAGGCTGCGCAGCCATGAGCTGACTTCGTTGACCAGGCCCAGGCCCACCGAATTGGCGGTGATCTTGCGTTGCAGAATCCAGTCCAGCGCTTCCGGGATCGCGACGATGTCGGTCAGCAGGTTGTGCATTTCCAGCACATCGACATTGCGTTCGCGCATTTTCGTGACGAAGTCGAAATGGTCACGTTTGGCCTGGGCGACCCACAACACGTCGTCGAACAGCAGCTCGTCGCAGTTGTTCGGGGTCAGCCGCTGGTGGGCCAGGCCTGGGGAGCAAACCATGACTTTGCGCAGTTTGCCGGCCTCGGAATGGACGCCGTACTTGATTTTTTCCGTGGTCATTCAGTGATCCTCCAGATTTAAACGGTTACAGAGTCAGGAAGCCGTCATACAGCCCGTAGGCCGCCACAAGGGCGCCAACCACGACGGCAGCGAAAATCAGCTTCTCGACATTGGTGAAGACCGGTTTGCCCACTTCCATTTTTGCCTTGGCGAACAAGATCGCGCCGGGGGCGTAGAGCAGGGCGGACAACAGCAGGTATTTGATCCCGCCGGCGTACAGCAGCCATACCGCATAGACCACCGCAATGGCGCCGATGATCAAATCCTTGCGGCGCTCGGCGAGGGCGTTTTCGTAAGTCTCGCCGCGCACCGCCAGCAGCAGCGCATAGGCCGCCGACCACAGGTACGGGACCAGAATCATCGAGGTCGCGAGGTAGATCAGCGACAGGTAAGTGCTGGCGGAAAACAGCGTGATGATCAGGAACACCTGGACCATCGCGTTGGTCAGCCACAAGGCGTTGACCGGCACGTGGTTGGCGTTTTCCTTGCGCAGGAACGCCGGCATGGTGTGGTCCTTGGCGGCGGCGAACATGATCTCTGCACACAGCAACACCCACGACAGCAATGCGCCAAGCAACGAGATGATCAGGCCGACGCTGATCAGCACCGCGCCCCAGTGACCGACCACGTGTTCCAGCACTGCAGCCATCGACGGGTTCTGCAATTTGGCCAGTTCCGGTTGGGTCATGATCCCCAGCGACAGCACGTTGACCAGCATCAGGAACAACAGCACGGTGATGAAACCGATGACCGTGGCTTTGCCGACGTCACTGCGTTTTTCCGCACGGGCCGAGAAAATGCTCGCGCCTTCGATGCCGATGAACACCCACACGGTGACCAGCATCATGTTGCGCACTTGGTTCATCACGCTGCCGAGGCTGGTGTTTTGCGTGCCCCAGATGTCCGCGGTGAAGATCTCGAGTTTGAACGCGAACACCGCGATCAACACAAACAGCAGCAGCGGCACCACTTTGGCGACCGTGGTCACGAGGTTAATGAACGCCGCTTCCTTGATCCCGCGCAGCACCAGAAAGTGCACCGCCCACAGCAGCACCGACGCGCCGATCACCGCGGCAACGGTGTTGCCCTCGCCGAATATTGGAAAGAAGTAACCGAGGGTGCTGAACAGCAACACGAAATAACCGACGTTGCCCAGCCACGCGCTGATCCAGTAGCCCCACGCGGAGGAGAAACCCATGTAATCGCCGAAACCGGCCTTGGCGTAAGCGTAGACGCCGCCATCCAGCGTCGGCTTGCGGTTGGCCAGGGTCTGGAACACGAAGGCGAGGGTCAACATGCCGACCGCCGTGATAGCCCAACCGATCAGCACCGCGCCGACGTCGGCACTGGCGGCCATGTTTTGCGGCAAAGAGAAGATCCCGCCGCCAATCATTGAGCCAACAACCAGCGCAACCAGTGCGCCAAGTCGAAGTTTTCCGGGGGTATCAGACATTAAATGACTCCAATGCAGGAGAAGCGAGGACAACAGAGTAAATCTGTTTAATGTTCGATCAGCTGACTTGGATCAGTGCATCAGCACATTGCGTGATTAATTAAAGACTTGTGAACTAATCGCGATCATAACGGTATCACTGGAAATCCGCGTTCCAGAGCCTTCGACCCGTCAGCTGCGGCTGATGCGTTGCGCATCGAGCCTTTAAACTAGTCGGTATTTCCAGTTTGGCAAGTTTTGCCGGATATAATCCGCGCGGATTGAATTATCAGAATTAATCCCCATAACTGCGCTACGACCGGTGGCGCTAGATTGATCGGTTATAAATAAAAGACGTTAGTTTTGACTAATAAATAAGGGCTTAAACGTTTTATTTATTTAATTAATGTCATTCATTTGTGCTGGGGGCCACGCCCTCACGCAGTATTAGTGAAGAAAGGAAAAAGTCAGGAATGTCGCAACCGACGCAAAAGCTGCGCCTGAGTGCGTTGATCGCCCTGGTGGTGGGGTCGATGATTGGCGGCGGGATTTTTTCCCTGCCGCAGAACATGGCGGCACGGGCCGATGCCGGGGCGATTCTGATCGGTTGGGCGATCACCGCGGTCGGCATGCTGACCCTGGCGTTCGTGTTCCAGACCTTGGCCAATCGCAAGCCTGAACTCGATTCCGGGGTCTACGCCTACGCCAAGGCTGGGTTCGGCGACTACATGGGTTTCTCCTCGGCGTGGGGTTACTGGATCAGTGCCTGGCTGGGCAATGTCGGTTATTTCGTCTTGCTGTTCAGCACGCTCGGGTATTTCTTTCCGGTGTTCGGCCAGGGCAATACGCCGGTCGCCATTGGCTGCGCCTCGGTGCTGCTGTGGGCCGTGCATTTTCTGGTGCTGCGCGGGATCAAAGAAGCGGCGTTGATCAATCAGCTGACCACCATCGCCAAGATTGTGCCGCTGGTGATGTTCATCGTGATTGCCGCTGTGGCGTTCAAGGCTGACATCTTTACCCGTGACATCTGGGGCCGCAGCAACCCGAGTTTCGGCGGGGTGATGGACCAGGTGCGCAACATGATGCTGGTCACCGTGTTCGTGTTTATCGGTATCGAAGGCGCCAGTGTCTACTCGGCGCGCGCGGAAAAGCGCAGCGATGTCGGGCGGGCAACGGTGATTGGCTTTGTCGGGGTGTTGGCGCTGCTGGTGCTGGTCAATGTGTTGTCGCTGGGGATCATGAGTCAGCCGGAATTGGCGACGCTGCAAAACCCGTCGCTGGCGGCGGTGCTGGAACATATCGTCGGCCCGTGGGGCGCGTTGCTGATCAGCATTGGCCTGGCGGTGTCGCTGCTGGGGGCGTTGCTGTCGTGGGCGCTGCTCTGTGCGGAAATCCTTTTCGCCACGGCCAGGGACAACACCATGCCGGCGTTCCTGAAAA
Source organism: Pseudomonas sp. 43NM1 (assembly GCF_002836905.1). NCBI lineage: Bacteria > Pseudomonadati > Pseudomonadota > Gammaproteobacteria > Pseudomonadales > Pseudomonadaceae > Pseudomonas > Pseudomonas sp. 43NM1. The sequence continues at coordinate 48,249 of NZ_MKGS01000133.1, forward strand.
AGGAAAACGCCAACCGCGTGCCGGTCAATGCGTTGTGGATGACCAACGTGATGATCCAGATTTTTCTGCTGATCACGCTGTTTTCGGCGGGGACTTACACCAGTCTGATTTACCTCGCGTCGTCGATGATTCTCGCGCCGTATTTGTGGTCGGCGGCGTATGCGCTGCTGTTGAGCGGGCGTGGCGAAACCTACGCAAATGCCTCGAAGGCGCGGGGCAAGGATTTGCTGATCAGCGCCATCGCGGTGATTTATGCGGTGTGGTTGTTGTATGCCGGCGGGATGAAATATCTGCTGCTGTCGGCGCTGCTGTACGCGCCGGGGGTAATCCTGTTCGCCAAGGCAAAACGCGAACAGGGCCAGCCGTTGTTTACCCATGTCGAGAAGGGCATTTTCACCTGCGTCGTCAGCGGCGCGGGGCTTGCGGCTTATGGGTTGTATAGCGGGATGTTGTCGTTGTGATCCGGTATTTGTAACGGCTCGTCCGGCCTCTTCGCGAGCAAGCTCGCTGCCACAGGTAAGCGCATTCCTTCAGGGAAAACTCGCTTCACTGTAGGAGCGAGCCTGCTCGCGAAAGCGATTTCGCCGTTACCACCATTGCGCGCGGTGTGAGCCGAGTTCCGTTGCCGGAATCGCCCATTGCAGCGGTGTGCCGGTGATTTTCAGCGGTACCTGCAAGCGATGCGCCGGTCCCCAAGGCGTCTGTTCAACCAGCAAACCCTGATCGCGGTCATCCTCGGCGCGCAATGGCTGATCCGTCCCGGCGCCGTGCTCGATCAGCAGCTTTGCCGTGCGCGCCAGCGACAACCGCGCCGAGCCTCCTTGTCCCAATAATTTGAGCGCTGCGGCGGCCATCAAGTAGCCGGTGGCATGATCCAGTGCCTGCACCGGCAGCGGCGTTGGTTTATCGGCGTTGCTCCATTGCTGACCCGCCGCAGCAATGCCGCTGCTCATCTGCACCAGACTGTCGAAACCCCGACGATTCTGCCACGGGCCGCCCCAGCCGTAGGCGTTCAGGCACACATCGATCAGGCCCGGCGCCAGTCGCTGGCGTTCAGCGGCGCCAAAGCCCAAACGTTCCAAAGCATCGGCGCGGTAGCCGTGGAGCAAGATATCGGCGTCCTGAAGCAGATTCGCAAACACTGCGCGATCAGCCGTGTTGTGCAAATCCAGACGCGCGCACCGTTTGCCGAGAGTGACTTCCGGGACCACGCCCGGCTCGTTCCAGGTCGGCGGGTCGATGCGCAACACGTCGGCGCCGAGTCCGGCGAGAAAGCGACTGGCGACGGGGCCGGCGAGCACTCGGGTCAAATCCAATACCTTAAGCCCGGCCAGCGGCCGAGCGACCGAGCCTTGCCAGGGTTTGACGCGATGACGGTGGTTTTCACTGAACTGAATCAACGGCTCGGCGTTTACCGCGATGCCTTGTGGGTGCGCCTGCCATTGCGCCCAAGTGCGCATTTCGGCGGCGCAACCCGCGGCCTCGACCACGGCATGTTCGAGATCGGTGCTGGCCCATTTCGCCACGGCAGTCGCCATCGCGGCGCGGTCGCTGCAGGCGCCGAGCACACGTTCCGCCGCCGCGCGGTGATGCGGGGCGTTGGTGTGCAGGCGAATCCAGCCGTCCTTGGTCGCGTAATCGCCGGCAATCGGGTCCCACAAGGGCGGCACGTTCCAGCCGACCGGGCGGATCGAAGTGGCAAACCAGAACGAGGCGAGGCGCCGGTCGACTTCCAGCGTCGGCGTGCGTGCGGTGTGTTGCTGCAGTAATTCGCCGAGGGCCTGGCCAGCGGCGGCAATGCTCGCGCATGCGAGGTCGGTCACGGCAAACGCCGAGGGCAGGGCGCCGCTCGAGGTGAAAGGGATCGGGGTGTGCGGCAAGCCGAGTGCGGCTTGAATGGACGTGAGTAAATCAGTCATCGAAGGCCCTCCGGAACGAGAGGGCGATCATAGAACAAAAAAAACTGCCGCCGGATGAAATCCCCGCAGGCGCGAGGCTTTGTGGCGAGGGGGCTTGCCCCCGTTTCGGCCGTGAACCTGTCGTAAATTCTGGGAGCGCTTCGCACTCCAACGGGGGCAAGCCCCCTCGCCACAAGTGCTCGTTCCCACGGGGATGGGTGCTGGATCGTTAAACGCGGAACTGGTCCATCAGTTTCATCTGGTGGGTGGCCAGTGCGTTCAGTTGGCTGCTGATCTGCGCCGATTCGGTGGCTTGGCCGGTCAGGGTTTCGGTGACGGTACGGATCGCCGAAACGTTGCGGTTGACCTCTTCGGCCACCGCGCTTTGCTGTTCGGCGGCGCTGGCGATTTGCAGGTTCATGTCGCTGATCACTGTCACTGCGTCGCTGATCTTGCCCAGCGCTTGCACCGCCTGCTGGATTTGCCCGGCGTTGCTGTGCGCCTGGGTCTGGCTCGAATGCATGGTCGCGACCACGCCACGGGTGGCGGTCTGGATGCGCTCGATGACCACGCGAATTTCTTCCACCGAATCCTGCGTACGCTTGGCGAGGTTGCGCACCTCATCGGCGACCACCGCAAAACCACGCCCACTTTCACCGGCCCGCGCCGCTTCAATCGCCGCGTTCAGGGCGAGCAGATTGGTCTGCTCGGCGATGCTGCGAATCACTTCCAGCACCGAGCCGATCTGCTCGCTGTTCACCGCCAGCGCCTCGACTTCGGTCACCGCTTTGCTGACTTCGTCGGCCAGTTGATTGATGTTGTGGGTGCTGCGCTCGATGATCTGCATGCCATCGCGGGCCGATTGGTCGGCGCCTTTGGCTGCATTCGCCGCGTTCGAGGCGCTGTTGGCGACGTCGTGCGCGGTGGCGCTCATTTCGTTGGATGCGGTGGCGACCTGATCGATTTCGCGGAACTGCACCTGCATGCCTTCGCTGGTCTGACGGGCAATTTCCGAAGACTGGTCGGCGGTGCCGCGCGCGTCGGTAATGCTCTGTTTGATCTGGGCGATGGTCGGTTGCAGCTTGTCGAGGAAGCGGTTGAACCAGCTCACCAGTTCGCCGAGTTCGTCCTTTTTGCTGTACTGCAAACGCTGGGTCAGGTCGCCGTCGCCGCTGGCAATCGCCTTGAGCATTTGCGCCACGCTGTTGATCGGCCGGGTCACGCCCGACGCGGTCAGCCAGATCAGCAGCAAGCCGACCAGGCCCGCCGCCGCCGCGACCAGCAGCGACTGAAGGGTGCCGGTTTCCTGCGCATCATCGAGCACTGCTTGCAGCTTCACCGAGTCGGCGAGCAACACTTGTTTCGGCAGGTCGATAACCACGCCCCAGGCTTTCGAATCGCTGATCGGGCTGACCGGGTACACCGCGCGGATCATGTCACCTTGTTCGATGATCTTCGGCGAACCGCTGCCGAGCAGTTGCAGGACTTCCTTGCCATCGGCGCCCAAGGTCTCACCGATGTTTTTGCCGACCTTGCTCGCGTCGACGCTGTAACCGGCGAGCACGCCGCTGCCGGAAACGATCAGCATGTGCCCGGCGTTGTTGAACAACTCACGCTGCGAATCCACCGCCGCCGCTTGCAACGCATCGAGCGCGATGTCGACGCCGACCACGCCGATGGCTTTGCCGTCCACCAGCAGCGGCACGGAAATCGTCGTCATCAACATTTCCTTGCCGCCGACGGTGTCGGCATAAGGGTCGAGCAAGCAGGTGCGTTTGTTGTCGCGAGGGCAGGTGTACCAGCTGTTGTACGGCGTGCCGCTGAGGCTGAGGGTGGTTTTGGTCATGTCGTCTTCGACCATGATCGTGTTCAGCCCGGCGCCACCGGCACGGCTCCAGTAACTGGCGAAGCGCCCGGCCTCGTTGGACTGGCGGGCGGCGTCGTTGGCGAATTCGCTGTCCTTGCCATCGAGGGCATTGGGCTCGAACGCCAGCCAGATACCGAGCACTTTACTGTTGCGCTCGAACGCGGTTTTCAGGCTCTGGTTCAACTCTTCGCGCAGCGCGCCGGGCTCCAGCGAACGCTTGGCGGCGAGGTTGCGCAGGTCCTTGATTTGGTCGGCCAGCGCCGTCACCACCAGCAGGTTTTCACCGAAGGTTTTCTGCACGCGCACGGCTTGCTCGGCGGCTTTGGCCTGCAGCAGGTTTTGCACGCTGGCGGTGAGCATTTTGCTGCTGGAGGCGCTGACGAGTTCGTCGTTGCGGTCGGTCTGGTAAATGTTCATGCCGACGATCAGCGCGACCACGCCGAGCAGGCACAGACCGGACAACAGAACGATTTTCAGGCGGATGGACAGTGAGTCGAACATAGGGCGAACTCGCGAATGGATGAGGTGTTGGCCTGGAGTCGGAAACGATCCGGCTCGCCAAGTCCATTCAGCGCCATTCCTCAACCATCGGCGTGGGGCGCAGTTGCATGAGGAAAAGCCGATGAGCGGTCAACGCAAAGGTTTGCGGGGGTTTTGTGGCGAATCGACTGCCGCCATCGCGAGCAAGCTCGCTCCCACAGGGATTTGTGCTGTGACGAAGATCCAGTGTGGGAGCGAGCTCCCTCTCAGGGATTTGTGCTGTGACGAAGATCCAGTGTGGGAGCGAGCTTGCTCGCGATGCGGGCACCGCGGTTTCAGGAAGCTTGCGCTACCGACTCTGGCCGCGACCAGATCCACAGATTGCCCAGACTCATCCCGGCAATCGCCAGGTAGATCGGCCAGCCGTGATCGAGCATCACCAGCATCAACCCCGCGCACAGCAACATGCTGACGGTGGCGCTGACTTTGGCTCGGCGCGCGATGATCTTGCCGTTGCGCCAGTTGCACAGGATCGGCCCGAACAACCGATGGTTTTCCAGCCAGGCACTCAGGCGCGGCGAACTCTTGGTCGCGGCCCAGGCAGCGAGCAGGATGAACTCGGTGGTCGGCAGGCCCGGCACGACAATCGCAATCAGGCCGATACCGAGGCTGACGTAGGCCAGCAGGCCAAAAAGGATGCGCGCGAGTCTGGAAGAGGCGAGGTGTTTGCGGGTCATAAGGTCGACATTTATACCCTGTAGGAGCATGGCTTGCCCGCGAAGAAAGCGGCGCGGTGGTACAGACAGACCGCGTTATCGTTCTTCGCGGGCAAGCCTTGCTCCTACAGGGGTGTGTGTAATCAGGCGAGTTCCGGGGTGTAGGCCTGTTCCAGCAGCACGGTGAAGCGGTTGAAGGCATCGACGGCCGCTTGCTCGATTTCGGCTTCTTCCTGCGCGCTGAACTCCAGCGAATCAAGGGTTTTGACGAAGCTTTTCCAACCTTCCGCGCGACCACCCGCCGGCTCACCGAGGTGACGCGCGCCAAAGGTTTCGCTCAACCCCAGACCCACCGCGCGCTTGATCAAAAACGCGGCACCGAGCTTCGAACCTTCGGAAACAAACAACCAGCCCAGCGCCGCCGCTTTGCCTGGATTTTTCACTGCGCCCGCCACCGGCGCCGGCACCTCGGTGTCCAGGTCGGCGAGGTCAGCTTTGGCTGCTTCGGCGCGGCAACGCGCTGGCAAGTCCGGGACGATCGCGGTCAGCTCGGCGTCGTTGTACAGCGCCACCAGTTCCGACTGGAACAAATACTGCGCGACCACAAAACGGGCGAAATTGGCCTGGGTTTCAAACGGTGCGTGCGCCTTGACCAGCGCATCCAGTTTGGTGTGCGGCGCGTTGGTGATCTGGTTCAAACGTTGCGAACGCAGAGCCGGGCGTTGAGCAGTGTCGTGGGAGGTCATCGAGTAATCCTTGAGAAAAAATGCCGCTTGCGAGAAAAGCGCCGCGTGCGAAATAAACAACCACTGGGTAACGAGACGAATCGGAAGACGTCCGAGCGTAAAAAAACCTCACTGCGACGCATTAACAAATGTTTCGCAGCGAGACTTTCTGGTTCAAATATTCAGGCTGGGACGCTCAGCCTCAGATATCCCAGACCAGATTGATCGCGAAGTTGCGGCCCGGCTGGGTCAGGCGATCCAGATTGGCCGGTTGCGTAACCGAGGCTTCGCCGACGCTGTCGTAACCGCGCACGTCATCCCACTGCCAGTATTTCTTGTTGGTCAGGTTGTACAGGCCGGCGTTGAGCGTCACGTCGTCGGTGACTTTGTAGAAACCCGCCAGGTCGAGCACGCCATAACCCGGGGTCTTGAACTGCGTGCTGGTGCCGTCCGGAGTCTTGAAACTGCTGCTGTCGACGCGGTCCTTGCGTTTGACCAAGGTCCAGCTCAGCAGCGCGCCGTAGTTGTCCTGGTCATAACCGAGGCCGAATACGCCGGTCAGCGGGTTGACGCTGTTCAGCGGTTCGCCGCTGTCGTCGTTGCGGCCATACAAATAGGCCAGCGAGCCTTGGCTGTAGAGGCCGGTCGGCGCGCCGAGGGTGTCGAGGTTCAGACGGCCCTTGAGTTCGACGCCCTTGATGGTCGCGTGCTTGATGTTGCTGGTCTGGAACGTGGTTTCGGAGTAGCCGGGAGTGATCGCGTTCTCGTCGATGAAGTCGCGGTACTTGTTGTAGAACACCGCCACGTCGAAGGTGCCGGCGTCGAACTGACCGCGCAGGCCGGTTTCGTAGCTCTTGCTCTTCTCCGGCTCCAGGTCCGGATTCGGCGCCACCTGATAGCCGCCGGAAAGGTTTTCGAAGCGTCCGTACAAGGCTTTGGCGGTCGGCGTGCGGAAGCCTTCAGCGTATTGGCCGTACCAGGTGTAGTGGTCGTTGAAGCTGTAAGTGGTGCCGAACTTCGGCGACAGACGATGCCAGGTCTTGGTTTTGTCGCTGACCACGCCGTTGCCGCTCTGGTCGGCAGTCGCCAGGAACTCATCGGTGATGTGCGGCTTGAGCTGCGTGTAGTCGTAGCGCGCGCCGGGCAGGAAGGTCCAGTTGCCCCAACTGATCTGATCCTGCGCGAACAGGCTGTAGCTGTTGATTGTCGGGTCCGGGAAATCGCTGGCCGGGGCCGGGTTGTCGGCGGCGCTCGGTGCACCAATTACCCGGCACGCGCCGGCCACGCTCAGGCAGGTGCCGCTGCCGGTGCGCAGGCCGGTGACTTTGTCCTGCTTGATGGTGGTGCCGTAAGTCACCGTGTGATCGGTGCTGGCAATCGCGAAGGATTTGTCGGCCTGGGCGTCGAACACCCATTGGCGATCCTTGTAGGTGGTGTCGCGTTGACGCAAAACCGTGCGCGATGGCGCGTAGATTTCTTCGGTGCTCTGGTCGGTCTTGGCGATCTGATAGTTCAGCGACCACTTGATGTTATCGGCCAGCGCGCTGTCGAGTCCGAAACTGTGCTCGATGCCGAAACGTTCGCGGCTGACCGTGTCGTTACCGCTGCGCGACTTGTAGAAACCGAAACCGCGTCCGGCGTTGAACGGCCCGCCAACCGCGCTCAGTTGATTGGTGTCGCGGTCATCCTTGTACTTTTCGTAGGTCAGGCCCAGGCGCGCGTCGTCGGCGTAATTCCAGCCGAGTTTGGCCAGCACGTTGGTGGTGCGCACGTCCTCGGGGTTGGCCTCGGTGCGGTTGAGGCCGCTGCCGCCGTGTTCGCCGAAGGAATCGGTTTCGTGGCCATTGCGCTGGCTCAGGTGCAGCAAACCGTCGAAATCGCCGGTGCGGCCGGCGACCGTGCCGGAAGTCAGCCAGCTCTCATCCGCCGAGCTGTAGCCGGTTTTCAGGCGCGCGCCGACGTCTTTGCCGGGTTTGATGATGTCGTCCGGGTCCAGCGTGTAATAGCTGACGGCGCCGCCGATGGCGTTGCTGCCGTACAGCACCGAGGCCGGGCCACGGAGAATTTCCACGCGTTTGACGATTTCCGGGTCGACGTAATTGCGGTTGGTTTGCGCGTACGGGCCGTTGAAGAAGCTGTCTGGCACTTGCACGCCGTCGACTTGCGTCAGCACACGGTCGCCGTCGATGCCACGAATGTTGTAACCGGTCAGGCCGGAGCGCTGGCCGGCGCCGCCGACCGAGACCCCGGGCTCGTAGCGCACCAGATCCTTGATGCTGTTGACGTTGTTACGGTCGAGTTCGTCGCGGGTTTGCACGCTGACGGTGGCGGGCACGCTGTCGATGCTTTGTTCCTGACGCGTGGCGCTGATCGTCACTTGTTGCAGATTGAGCGCGCCGCTGCTGCTGCGTTTTTCCAGCACGATGTTGTTGGTGCCGAGTTTGCGATAGCTCAAGTTGGTCCCCACCAACAAGCGCTCGAGGGCTTTGTCCGCTGGCAACGAACCGCGCACGCCCGGCGAGGCAACGCCTTCAGCCAGTTCGGCGGGCAGGCCGACTTGCCAACCGGTGACGCCGGTAAAGGCATTCAGCGCCGACACCAGCGATTGCTGTGGAATGGCGAACGAGTAATCGCCGATGTTGCGGCTCGGCTGCTCGGCGGCAGTCGCCGCCATCAGTGGCGCAGCGCCGGCCATCAGGATGGCGGCGGTCAGCAGCGACAGCACACGCGAGGGTGAAGAGGATTGGCGGGTATGGCGAGAGGACATCGATAGCGCTCCGTGTCGCACGAATCTTTATAGGTGCAGATTGGCATCGATAGATGCGAATCAATTGCATTGGCTATAACGAGACGAACGAGCAACGGCTATCGAGTAAAAATAATTCTCATTTAGTTCAAGATCACCAGCGCCGGGAATTCCTGCAGGCGCGCCGAGGTGATGTGAGCGAGGGAGCGGACCACGTCCAGCGGCTGGTCGAGACGGTAATTGCCGGTGACGGCGACGTCGGCGAGCTGCTCATTGTTGTTGATGATCCAGCCCGGATAGTAGCGACGCAGTTCGGCCAGCACTTGGCTGAACGGGCAATTCTCGAACACCAGACGCCCGTCGACCCAGGCCAGGTCAGTCGCCGCATCGAGTTTGGCCGGGCGGTCAAAACCGTTGGGGCCGATGCGGATGCTTTCGCCAGCGCTCAGCCGTACCCGTGCATCGTCACGGGTCGCGCGCAAATCGACATCGCCGCGTTGCACCCGCACCTGCGCCACGCCGTCGAGGTAACGCACGGCAAAATCGGTGTCACGCACGCTGGCTTTGACCGGCCCGGCATCGATTTCCAGCGCCTGGTCACGGTTGGCCGGCACTTCGAAAAACGCTTCGCCCTGATACAGACGCGCGACGCGCTGCTGATCGTTGATGGTGCTGGAGAACGCCGAATTGGTGTTGAGCAAGACTTTCGAGCCGTCCTCCAATTGCAGGCGCTGGCGTTCGCCGACCACGGTCAGGTGATCGGCCTGCAGGCGCATGGGCAAGTTGCTGAAACTGAACAATCCGAGGATCAACACCGCAGCAGTGGCCAGCGGTTTCCAGTGCGGGCGCAGGCGCGCCAGCACGCTGACTTTCGCCGGTTGGGCAGCAAGGGTTTGTGCGCATTGCACCACTTGCGGGCCATCCCAGATCGCTTGTGCCTTGGCGAACGCTTCGGCGTGCAGCGGGTCAGCGGCCAGCCATTCATGGAACTGGCGAGATTGTTCCTCGCTCGGACTGCCCATCACGATCAACCAGTCCAGCGCCTGGTCCATCGCGCTGGCGGGGTCTCGCGCCGGGGCGGGCGGAAGAGAGCGGTAGGTGTCCGTCACGGTGTTTCCTCGGCAGTGGCAGGTGGAGCAGTTTCAAGCTACAGGCTGCAAGCCGCAAGCCTGAGCTGAGATCGGTGTTGCGCTTGCAGCTTGAGCTTAATGCTTGCCGCTGCCGTTATGCCGCTCGGCGACGCCAATGCAGATCGCCATGATCAGCTTCAGTTCCTTTTGCACGGTGCTCAACGACACGCCGAGCTGCTCGGAAATCTCCAGATAACTGTGCCCGTGCAGGCGGCTGAGGATGAAAATCTGCTGCTGACGGTGGCTGAGTTCACTGAGGCTCACGTTCAAACGCTCCAGCAATTGTTCGGCATGCGCGGCGTCTTCGGCGCTGCTGACCGGGGCTGCGACGCTTTCGACGACGTCCGGCGGCACGTCATCAAGCAAGGTCCGCGACTGAATGCGCCGCGCACGCAAATGGTCCAGCGCCAGGTTGCGGGCGGTCTGGAAGACGAAGGGTTCGAGGTGATCGATGGCCCGTTCACTCAACGCCCGGGTCACGCGCAGGTAGGTTTCCTGCAGCAGGTCTTCGGCGGTGCTGTGATTGTTGACCATCCGCTCCAGCGTGCGCAGCAGCGAAACGCGCTGGGCGATGAAGACGTGATTGAAGCGCGATTGACTCACGGGAAGACCTGATCCATTTCAAGCGAATGATAATGCTTATCATCTAGCTCGATGGTCAAGTGTTGATTTGTGGCGGTTATGTAACACCGCTGAGACCTGTACGAGCGAGGCTTGCCCGCGAAAGCAGTGTGTCAGTCACCATTAAGGTCGCTGACACGCCGCCTTCGCAGGCAAGCCTTGCTCCTACAAATCGGTGTGGGTTACTCGGCGTTACACAGCGCCAGGCAGTTATCCAGCATGCGGTTGGAGAAGCCCCACTCGTTGTCGTACCAGGCCAAGACCTTGAGCAGTTTGCCGCTGGATTTGGTGTGGTTCGCATCAAAGATCGACGACAGCGGATTGTGATTGAAATCGCTCGAAACCAGCGGCAGGGTGTTGTAGCCAAGGATTTTCGAGTGCTGTGCGGCTTCTTTCAAAAGCGCGTTGACCTCATCGGCCGAGGCTTCGCGCTTCAATTGCACGGTCAAATCCACCAGCGAAACGTTGATCACTGGCACGCGTACCGCCATGCCGGTCAGTTTGCCCGCCAGTTCCGGCAGCACCAGGCCTACCGCTTCGGCGGCGCCGGTCTTGCTCGGGATCATGTTCTGCGTGGCCGAACGCGCGCGGTACGGGTCGGTGTGGTAGACGTCGGTGAGGTTCTGGTCGTTGGTGTAGGCGTGGATCGTGGTCATCAGACCGCTTTCGATCCCCAGCTCGCGGTGCAGCACCTGCGCAACCGGCGCGAGGCAGTTGGTGGTGCACGACGCGTTGGAAATAATCTGGTGCGACTGGCGCAGAATGTCGTGGTTGACGCCATACACCACGGTGGCGTCGGCGCCCTTGGCCGGGGCCGAGATAATCACTTTGCGCGCGCCGGCCGTAATATGCGCAGCGGCTTTGGCGCGGTCGGTGAACAGGCCGGTGCATTCGAACACCACGTCGATCTTCTCTGCCGCCCATGGCAGTTCGGCCGGGTTACGAATGGCGCTGACCGAAATGCGGTCGCCGTTGACGGTCAGGCTTTCATTGTCGTGCTGCACTTCGGCGTCGAAAGTGCCGTGAACGGTGTCGTACTTGAGCAGATGAGCATTGATCGAGCTGTCGCCCAAGTCATTGATCGCAACAATCTGCAAATCCTGGCGGTAGCCTTGGGTATACAGTGCGCGAAGGACGTTGCGGCCGATACGGCCAAAACCATTGATTGCGATTCGAAGAGTCATTTAACTGGGCCGCCGTCGATTTGTTGTTGGAATTACAAGATTATTCGCATAAAAATAGAAAACAAGCCTTTTTAATGGCAATATTTTGTTCAATCTACAACGAGTGACCTGAATCAACTGGTCCGATCGATCAAGCAAACCGTCTGTCATCTCATCGACAGCGGCGCTTGATCAGCATAGACAATCAGGTCGCCACATCCGTTAGCCTGGAGTTCTACACATGCATCCCCGCGTCCTTGAGGTCACCGAACGGCTTATCGCCCGTAGCCGAGCTACTCGTGAGGCTTACCTTGCGCTGATTCGCGGCGCTGCCAGCGACGGTCCGATGCGCGGCAAACTGCAATGCGCCAACTTCGCCCATGGCGTGGCCGGTTGTGGCACCGAAGACAAGAACAGTCTGCGGATGATGAACTCGGCCAACATCGCAATTGTTTCCTCATATAACGACATGCTCTCGGCGCATCAGCCGTACGAAGTCTTCCCCGAACAAATCAAGAAAGCCCTGCGCGAAATCGGTTCGGTCGGCCAGTTCGCCGGCGGCACTCCGGCGATGTGCGATGGCGTGACCCAGGGCGAGCCAGGCATGGAACTGAGCCTGCCGAGCCGCGAAGTGATTGCCATGTCGACCGCCGTGGCGCTGTCGCACAACATGTTCGATGGCGCGCTAATGCTCGGCATCTGCGACAAGATCGTCCCGGGCCTGATGATGGGCGCGCTGCGTTTCGGCCATCTGCCGACCATCTTCGTCCCGGGCGGGCCGATGGTGTCGGGCATTTCCAACAAGCAGAAAGCCGATGTGCGCCAGCGCTACGCCGAAGGCAAAGCGAGCCGCGAAGAGCTGCTGGAATCGGAAATGAATTCCTACCACAGCCCCGGCACCTGCACGTTCTACGGCACCGCCAACACCAACCAACTGCTGATGGAAGTCATGGGCCTGCACTTGCCGGGCGCCTCGTTCGTCAACCCGAACACGCCGTTGCGCGATGCCCTGACCCGCGAAGCGGCGCATCAAGTCACGCGCCTGACCAAGCAGAATGGCGATTTCATGCCGATCGGCGAAATCGTCGACGAGCGTTCGCTGGTCAACTCGATTGTCGCGTTGCACGCTACCGGCGGCTCGACCAACCACACCTTGCACATGCCGGCCATCGCCATGGCCGCGGGCATTCAATTGACCTGGCAGGACATGGCTGACCTTTCCGAGGTGGTGCCGACCCTCAGCCACGTTTATCCGAATGGCAAAGCCGACATCAACCACTTCCAGGCGGCTGGCGGCATGTCGTTCCTGATCCGTGAACTGCTGGAAGCCGGGTTGCTCCATGAAAACGTCAACACTGTGCTCGGCCATGGATTGAGCCGGTACACCGTCGAACCGTTCCTCGATAACGGCGAACTGGTCTGGCGCGAAGGCCCGATCGAAAGCCTCGACGAAACCATCCTGCGTCCGGTGGCGCGCGCGTTCTCGCCTGAGGGCGGCTTGCGGGTGATGGAAGGCAACCTCGGTCGCGGCGTGATGAAAGTCTCTGCCGTAGCGTTGGAAAACCAGATCGTCGAAGCACCGGCAATGGTCTTCCAGGATCAGCAGGATCTGGCCGACGCGTTCAAGGCCGGTTTGCTCGAAAAGGATTTTGTCGCGGTGATGCGCTTCCAGGGCCCGCGCTCCAACGGCATGCCGGAATTGCACAAAATGACCCCGTTCCTCGGCGTGCTGCAGGATCGTGGCTTCAAGGTGGCGTTGGTCACTGATGGGCGCATGTCCGGCGCGTCGGGGAAAATCCCGGCAGCGATTCATGTCAGCCCGGAAGCTTTTGTCGGCGGCGCTTTGGCGCGCGTGCAAGAGGGCGATATCATCCGCGTCGATGGCGTCAAAGGCACTCTTGAGCTTAAGGTGGACGCCGAAGAATTCGCAGCGCGCGAACCCGCCAAAGGCCTGTTGGCCAACAACATCGGCAGCGGGCGCGAACTGTTTGGTTTCATGCGCATGGCCTTCAGCTCCGCAGAGCAGGGCGCCAGCGCCTTCACTTCTGCCCTGGAGACGCTTAATTGAAACTGGCTTTGGTCGGTGACATCGGTGGGACCAACGCACGTTTCGCGTTGTGGAAAAACCAGCAGTTGGAATCGATCCAGGTGCTGGCGACGGCGGATCACGCCAGTCCCGAGGAGGCCATTGGCGTCTACCTCGGTGGGTTGGGCTTGAAGCCCGGCGACATCGGTTCTGTGTGCCTGTCGGTGGCGGGCCCGGTGAGTGGCGATGAATTCAAATTCACCAACAACCACTGGCGCCTCAGCCGCAAGGCGTTCTGCGAGATTTTGCAGGTCGACAGATTGCTCCTGACCAACGACTTTTCGGCGATGGCGCTGGGCATGACCCGCTTGCAGCCGGACGAGTTTCGTGTGGTTTGCGCCGGCACGCCGGAGCCCCTGCGCCCGGCGGTGGTGATCGGCCCCGGCACCGGTTTGGGCGTCGGCACGTTGCTGAATCTGGGTGAAGGCCGGTTCGCGGCGTTGCCGGGCGAGGGCGGTCACGTCGATCTGCCGCTGAGCAGCCCGCGTGAAACCCAGCTGTGGCAACACATCTTCAACGAGATCGGCCACGTCAGCGCCGAGACGGCATTGAGCGGCGGCGGATTGCCTCGGGTTTACCGGGCGATCTGTGCGGTGGACGGCCACGAGCCGGTGCTCGATTCTCCGGAATCAATCACCGCGGCAGGGCTGGCGGGCGATCCGATTGCCCTGGAAGTGCTGGAGCAGTTCTGCTGCTGGCTCGGGCGAGTCGCCGGCAATAACGTGCTGACCACCGGCGCGCGCGGCGGGGTGTTTATCGTCGGCGGGGTGATTCCACGGTTTGCCGATTTCTTCATCGAAAGCGGTTTCGCCCGGTGTTTTGCCGACAAGGGCTGCATGAGCGATTACTTCAAAGGCATCCCGGTGTGGCTGGTAACAGCGCCGTATTCCGGGCTGGTCGGCGCGGGAGTGGCGCTGGACCAAGCCTGAAACTCAATCTGAATGTGGGAGCGAGCTTGCTCGCGATAGCGGTATGTCAGTCAACGAGGATGTTGAATGTGATGGCCCTATCGCGAGCAAGCTCGCTCCCACAGTAGTTCGTGGTGTTTGTCGGTTCCGCGCTTGAGGCATAATCCGCCCAATTCAAACAACAAGGATGCCGCCCCTGTGAGCTCAGTCAACAAGTCGATTTTGTTGGTCGATGACGATCAAGAGATACGCGAGTTGCTGGACACCTACCTGACCCGCGCAGGTTTTCAGGTGCGCACCACGCCGGACGGCGCCGGTTTTCGGCAGGCGATGAACGAAGCGCCGAGCGATTTGGTGATCCTCGACGTGATGTTGCCGGACGAAGACGGTTTCAGCCTCTGCCGCTGGATTCGCCAGCATCCGCGCCAGGCCCAGGTGCCGATCATCATGCTCACCGCCAGCTCCGACGAGGCCGACCGCGTGATCGGTCTGGAACTCGGCGCCGACGATTACCTCGGCAAACCCTTCAGCCCGCGCGAATTGCAGGCGCGGATCAAAGCGCTGCTGCGTCGCGCGCAATTCGGCCAGGAACGCTCGGGCAGCGAAGTGCTGGCCTTCGATGACTGGCGGCTGGACATGGTCAGCCATCGGCTGTTTCACACCGACGGCGAAGAAGTGATTCTGTCCGGCGCCGATTTCGCCTTGCTCAAACTGTTCCTCGACCACCCGCAGGAAATCCTCGACCGCGACACCATCGGCAACGCCACCCGTGGCCGCGACTTGATGCCGCTCGATCGCATCGTCGACATGGCCGTCAGCCGCTTGCGCCAACGCCTGCGCGACACCGAAAAACCGCCACGGCTGATCCGCACCGTGCGCGGCAGTGGTTATCAACTGGCCGCCAACGTGGTCGCCAGCAATGGTCATTGACGGGCTGCGTTCCCTCGCCGCCAAGGTTCCGGTACCACGCTCATTACTCGGGCGGATGTTGCTGCTGACGTTGCTGGTGGTGATGTTCGCTCAGGCGTTGTCGAGTGTGATCTGGGTTTCGCAATTGCGCGCCACTCAGCTTGAAGGCCTGGTCACCAGCGCGCGCAGCCTTGCGCACTCGATGACCGCCAGCGTCAGTTATTTCCGTTCGTTGCCGGTGGCGTTTCGGCCATTGGTCCTCGACCAATTGCGCAGCATGGGCGGCACGCGATTTGTGGTGACGCTCAACGACAAGCCGCTGGGCATGGAGGTGTTGCCGATCACGCCGCGCAAGGAAGCGGTGCTCAAAGCGGTCGACGAAGTGTTGCGCCAATCTCTGGGCCACGACACTGACATCTCGGTGACGTTCGTGAGCCCCGAGGACCTGCGCATCTTCAACAGTGGCTTGAAACTCGATGAATTGCCGCGTTCGTGGGCGCATTACGCGTTGACCCTGGAACCGGTGAATCCGCCGGTGCTGGTCACGCAAATTCAAATGGCACCGGGCGAATGGCTGTACATCGCCTCGCTGTTGCCCGAGCCCTACACCAGCCTTGAAGAACAAGGCCTGCCCGCGCAGCAAGTGTGGTTTATCGTGCTCACCAGCGGATTTTTACTGTTGTTTATCGGCCTGCTGGTGCATTGGCAGAGCCGGCCGCTGAAGCGTTTGGCGCGGGCGGCGCGGGACATGTCGCTTGGCGCCGAAGTCGAGCCAGTGCCCGAGGGCGGCGGCAGTGAAGTGGTCGAGGTCGGCCGCGCGTTCAATGCCATGCGCGAACGCATCAGCCGTTACCTGACCGAGCGCAGCCAGTTATTCAGCGCGATTTCCCACGACTTGCGCACGCCGATCACTCGCCTGCGCTTGCGCGTCGAATTGCTTGAAGACGAGAAGCTGCAAGCCAAGTTCGGCCGCGATCTGGATGAACTGGAGCTGCTGGTCAAAGGCGCGCTGCAATGCGTGAAAGACACCGACATCCACGAAAACATCGAGCCGGTCGACCTCAATCATGTGCTCGATTGTCTGGTGGAACCGTATCTGGCGCCGAACGGCAATGGTCGCGTGACCCAGCATGGCCGGGCGCTGGCGGCGTATCCGGGGAAACCGCTGGCGCTCAAGCGGTGTATCGGCAACCTGATCGACAACGCGTTGAAGTACGGGCAGAACGCGCATTTGCACATCGACGATGACCAGAGCGCGTTTGTCTTGCACGTCGACGACGAAGGCCCGGGCGTGCCGGAGCAGCGTATGGAGCAGGTGTTTGAACCGCACTTTCGTCTGGCCGGGCAGCAGCAGGGTTACGGTCTGGGCCTGGGCATCGCGCGCAACATCGCACACAGCCATGGCGGCGAAGTGAGTTTGCAGAACCTGCGCGAGGGCGGGTTGCGCG
The DNA here is from genome assembly GCF_002836905.1 of Pseudomonas sp. 43NM1. Classification (NCBI taxonomy): domain Bacteria; kingdom Pseudomonadati; phylum Pseudomonadota; class Gammaproteobacteria; order Pseudomonadales; family Pseudomonadaceae; genus Pseudomonas; species Pseudomonas sp. 43NM1. Next base: position 64,946 of record NZ_MKGS01000133.1, read on the forward strand.
TGACGTTGCAGCTTCCTCGGTCGCTTGATTGATTTTCGCTCCTTAGACCCACCCCTCACCCCAGCCCTCTCCCCAGAGGGGAGAGGG
>NZ_MKGS01000134.1:0-63418 GCF_002836905.1 Pseudomonas sp. 43NM1
GGCTCAGGAGGAATTCGGCGTTGCGTCCGCCACGACCGTTGCCGCGCACGGTGACCGTGGTTTCGCCGCCGGAAAGGATCACGCACGGTGCGGCCAATGGCTGGCCGTGCAGAATGATCTGCCGCGCGATGCCGGCATGGACTTTCGCCACTTCGCGCGATTCGCCTTCCAGGTCGCCGAGGATCAGCGGGCTGAAACCGGCCTGGCGGCACTTCACCGCAGCCGCTTCAAGCGATTGCTGCGGACGCGCGATCAGCTGGAAATGACTGCGCGCCAGGCTCGGGTCGCCGGGTTTGACAGTTTCCGACTCGGGACTTTGCAGCCAGTTGCGCACCGACACCGGCACTTCAATCGCGTAGCGCTTAAGGATCGCCAGCGCTTCGGCCGAAGTGCTTGGGTCGGCCACGGTCGGGCCGGAAGCGATGACTGTGGCGAGGTCGCCCGGCACATCGGAAATCGCGTAGGTATAAACCGTCGCCGGCCAGCAGGCTTTGCCGAGACGGCCGCCCTTGATCGCCGAGAGGTGCTTGCGCACGCAGTTCATCTCGCCGATGGTCGCGCCGGATTTGAGCAGCGCCTTGTTGATCGATTGCTTGTCGGCGAGGGTGATGCCTTCGGCCGGGAGGGCTAGCAGCGCCGAGCCGCCGCCGGAGAGCAGGAAGATCACGCGGTCGTCTTCGGTGAGGTTGCTGACCAGCTCCAGCACGCGTTTGGCTACGGCCAGACCCGCCGCGTCCGGCACCGGGTGAGCGGCTTCGACCACTTCGATTTTTTCGCACGGCGCGCCGTGGCCGTAGCGGGTCACCACCAGCCCTGAGACTTCGCCCTGCCAGCAGCGCTCGACCACTTGCGCCATGGCGGCTGCGGCTTTGCCGGCGCCGATGACAATCACACGACCGCTGCGATCGCTGGGCAGATGGGCTTCAAGGACTTGCTGCGGATGCGCCGCGTCAATGGCTGTGGCAAACAGCTCGCGCAGCAGTTGTTGCGGATCGACCGACATGGCAGGCTCCCGGAATTCTTGTTATTAGAAGACGACTCGAACCCCTGTAGGAGCGAGGCTTGCCCGCGAAGGCGTCAGTACTAACGCCGTTGAGAGTCAGTCAGACCGAGGCGCTACCTTCGCGGGCAAGCCTCGCTCCTACAGGGGGTAGGGGATGGCTTACTTGTTATCGCGGATCGAGAAATTGGCCATATGTTCCAGGCCTTTGATCAGCGCCGAGTGGTCCCAGTTGCTGCCACCGATGGCCGCGCAGGTGCTGAACACTTGCTGGGCGTTGGCGGTGTTTGGCAGGTTGATGTTGAGTTCCTTGGCGCCTTGCAGGGCCAGGTTCAGGTCCTTCTGGTGCAGGCTGATGCGGAAGCCCGGATCAAAGGTGCCTTTGATCATGCGCTCGCCGTGTACTTCGAGGATCTTCGACGAAGCGAAACCGCCCATCAGTGCTTCACGAACCTTGGCTGGATCGGCGCCGTTTTTCGAAGCGAACAACAGCGCTTCAGCAACGGCCTGAATGTTCAGCGCAACGATGATCTGGTTCGCCACTTTCGCGGTTTGACCGTCGCCATTGCCACCGACCAGGGTGATGTTCTTGCCCATCGCCTGGAACAGCGGCAGGGCGCGTTCGAAGGCGTCGGCATCGCCGCCGATCATGATGCTCAGGCTCGCAGCCTTGGCGCCGACTTCACCGCCGGAGACTGGCGCGTCGAGGTATTGCGCGCCTTTTTCGTTGACCTTGGCGGCGAAGGTTTTGGTCGCGGTCGGCGAGATCGAGCTCATGTCGATGACGATTTTGCCTTTGCCGACACCGGCGGCAATCCCGTCGGCGCGGAACAGCACGTCGTCGACCTGCGGGGTATCAGGAACCATGATGATGATGAATTCAGCTTCTTGCGCGACTTCCTTCGGGTTGGCCAGAGCGATTGCGCCGCCCGCCACCAGATCAGCCGGCGCGGCGTCGTGGTGCGCCGACAGGAACAGGCTGTGACCGGCTTTCTGCAGGTTCAACGCCATTGGGTGGCCCATGATGCCGGTGCCGATAAATCCGATTTTAGCCATGAGAAAATCCTCTTGTTTTTGTGTTGCTCCCGATGCTTGACCGGTGAGCTTTTTGTGGCGAGGGGGCTTGCCCCCGTTGGGTCGCGAAGCGGCCCCAAAACTGTATTCACGGTGAATCAGACAGAACGCGTATGCAGGTTTTACGACTGCTTCGCAGCCGAACGGGGGCAAGCCCCCTCGCCACATAAGCTCGCTCCGACAAGGGGAACTGCTCAAATCGCGTTATGGGTTTTGAGCCAGCCGAGGCCCGCTTCAGTGGTGGTCAGCGGCTTGTACTCACAGCCAACCCAGCCCTGATAACCGATGCGATCGAGGTGTTCGAACAGGAAGCGGTAGTTGATCTCACCGGTGCCCGGTTCGTTACGCCCAGGGTTGTCCGCCAGTTGCACATGGTTGATCTCAGCCAGGTGCGATTGCAGCGTGCGCGCCAGGTCGCCTTCCATGATTTGCATGTGATAGATGTCGTATTGCAGGAACAGATTGGCACTGCCGACCTGCTCGCGAATCGACAGGGCTTGCGCGGTGTTGTTCAGGTAGAAACCCGGGATGTCGCGGGTGTTGATCGCTTCCATCACCAGTTTGATCCCCGCTGCTTGCAGCTTGTCGGCCGCGTACTTGAGGTTGCTGACGAACGTCTTTTCCACCGTGGCATCGTCGACGCCTTGTGGACGGATACCGGCCAGGCAGTTGATCTGCGTATTGCCCAGCACTTGCGCGTAAGCAATCGCCAGATCGACGCCGGCACGAAACTCTTCAACACGATCCGGCAGGCACGCGATGCCGCGCTCACCTTTGGCCCAATCACCGGCCGGCAGGTTGAACAGCACTTGGGTCAGACCGTTGGCGTCGAGCTTGGCTTTGATTTCGGCGGAGCTGAAGTCGTAAGGGAACAGGTACTCGACACCACTGAAACCGGCTTTGGCGGCCGCTTCGAAACGGGCAAGAAAATCCTGTTCGGTGAACAGCATGGACAGGTTGGCTGCGAAACGCGGCATGGTGGTCTCCCGTAAAATATAGGACCTGTAGCAGCTGCCGAGGCACGAGGCTGCGTTGGGCTGCAAGCGGCCCCCGCGATGGCGGCCCTTCGATGGCGGTCCTGCGGACACGCAACGCAGCCTCGTGCCTCGGCAGCTGCTACAGGTTCAGGTCATTCTCAATCAAGCATCGAAATTGCCGTTGGCGCATCGTTGCCGACCAGCGCCAGGTCTTCGAATTCGTTGACGGCGTTGATCTCGGTGCCCATCGAAATGTTGGTCACGCGCTCCAGAATAATCTCGACGATCACCGGCACCTTGAACTCTTCGATCAGTTCCTGAGCCTTGCGCAGGGCAGGCTGGATCTGCGCCGGTTCGAACACGCGCAGTGCCTTGCAGCCGAGGCCTTCGGCAACCGCGACGTGGTCGACACCGTAACCGTTGAGCTCCGGCGCGTTGAGGTTATCGAAGGACAACTGCACGCAGTAGTCCATGTCGAAACCGCGCTGGGCCTGACGGATCAGCCCCAGGTACGAGTTGTTCACCACAACGTGGATGTACGGCAGTTTGAACTGCGCGCCCACCGCCAATTCTTCGATCATGAACTGGAAATCATAGTCGCCCGACAGTGCCACAACCTTGCGCGTCGGATCAGCCTTGACCACGCCCAGCGCGGCCGGAATGGTCCAGCCCAACGGGCCGGCCTGACCGCAGTTGATCCAGTGACGCGGCTTGTAGACGTGCAGGAACTGCGCGCCGGCAATCTGCGACAGACCAATGGTGCTGACGTAGCAAGTGTCTTTGCCGAATACTTGGTTCATCTCTTCATACACGCGCTGCGGCTTGACCGGCACGTTGTCGAAGTGGGTCTTACGTTGCAGGCTGGCCTTGCGCTGCTGGCAATCCTGCAGCCAGGCGCTGCGGTTTTTCAGCTTGCCGGCGGCTTGCCACTCGCGAGCGACTTCGATGAACACGGTCAGCGCGGCGGCGGCGTCGGAAACGATGCCCAGGTCCGGGTTGAACACGCGGCCAATCTGCGTCGGCTCGATGTCGACGTGAATGAATTTGCGACCTTCGGTGTAGACGTCGATCGAACCGGTGTGACGGTTGGCCCAACGGTTACCGACGCCCAGCACCACGTCAGATTTGAGCAATGTCGCGTTGCCGTAGCGGTGCGAGGTTTGCAGGCCAACCATGCCGACCATCAACGGGTGATCGTCGGGGATCGTGCCCCAGCCCATCAGTGTCGGGATAACCGGGATGCCGGTCAGCTCGGCGAATTCGACCAGCAACTCGCTGGCGTCGGCGTTGATGATGCCGCCACCGGCGACCAGCAACGGCCGCTCAGCCTGATCGAGCATGGCCAGGGCCTTCTCGATTTGCACGCGGTTGGCGGTGGGCTTGGCCAGTGGCAGCGGCTGGTAGGCGTCGATGTCGAATTCGATTTCGGCCATCTGCACGTCGAACGGCAGGTCGATCAGCACAGGGCCAGGGCGCCCGGAGCGCATTTCGTAGAAGGCTTTCTGGAACGCGTAAGGTACTTGGCCCGGCTCCATGACGGTGGTTGCCCACTTGGTCACTGGCTTGACGATCGCGGTGATGTCGACGGCCTGGAAGTCTTCTTTATGCATGCGCGCCCGCGGTGCCTGGCCGGTGATGCAAAGAATCGGGATCGAGTCGGCCGAGGCGCTGTAAAGGCCGGTGACCATGTCGGTACCTGCCGGGCCAGAGGTGCCGATGCACACGCCGATGTTGCCGGCCTTGGTGCGCGTGTAACCCTCGGCCATGTGCGAAGCGCCTTCAACGTGGCGAGCGAGCACGTGATCGATGCCACCGACCTTCTGCAGGGCGGAGTACAGCGGGTTGATCGCGGCGCCCGGGATGCCGAAAGCGGTATCAACCCCTTCACGGCGCATCACCAGAACGGCGGCTTCGATTGCTCTCATTTTGCTCATGGTTTTGGTGCCTCTTACGTTTTGTAATTGTATACAAGTGGCTTTGCGCAGAGTGTATTCACGGCGGACGGCGCAGGTCAATCCATTTTCTCAAGCGTCTGTTTCATTCGTCGGAAGCCTGTTCTGCTGTGGCTTTTCGTCGCATGTGGCGCTTTTCGAGAATTATTGTATACAAATAAATAATCTATTGTGTTCTATTTGTTGCATCGGTCTGCGGCGAAAGCACACAGCCCAACAGCTTTCCCTATAACAAAATGAGGACGGCACCATGAGCGCTTTAACCTTGAAAGTGGCAGTCAGCCTGGTCGATCAGGCCATCGCCGCAGGACGTGCAATCTCCGCAGCCCCACTGACCATCGCCGTGCTGGACGCCGGCGGTCACCTGGTCACCTTGCAACGCGAAGACGGCGCCAGCCTGCTGCGCCCGCAAATCGCCATCGGCAAAGCCTGGGGCGCGATCGCCCTGGGCAAAGGTTCACGCCTGCTGGCGCTGGACGCCCAACAACGCCCGGCATTCATCGCCGCACTCAACAGCCTGGGGCAGGGCAGCGTGGTGCCGGCACCGGGCGGTGTGTTGATTCGGGATCAGGATGGCAACGTGCTGGGTGCGGTCGGGATCAGCGGCGATCTGTCGGATGTCGATGAACAGTGTGCGATCAGCGCGATAGAAGCGTTGGGGTTGCGGGCGGATGCGGGGGTGACCGCTTGATCTGAAGTAATTCGACAGCGCCAACAGCGCAGTGGTGACGAAGCGGGGCGGGGTCGATAGACTGCCGCCCCTCTCGTTTTTGTATCAAGGAAGATCTGCGTGAAGACGCTACTTGGCATCACCCTGGCCACTGCCATGACCCTCTGCACACCCTTTCTGCACGCCGCCGAACCGCTGGACGCCGATGACATCGCGTTCCAGGCACTCAGCCCGGTGGTCACCGCACTGCTCAACGCCGACGACGTCGATGAGCTGATGGCGAGGGCCGAAACGCTCGAAGAAACCGACACCTTGCAAGCCATCGCGGTTTATCTGGCGGCCAGCCGTGAAGATCCCAAGCAAATGCTCGCGCCTTATCAGGTGGCGGCGCTGTTTGCCCGGCGCGGCGATGACAAACTGGCGCAGCGCTTCCTGAGGGAAGCCGATGATCGCGGCATGTGGTTCGGCCCGATGCTAGCTAGCGACGAAGACTTTTCCGAGCTGCGCCAGACCGCCACTTACAAAACCGTGTTGGCCAATGCCCAGCAGCGCTATCAGAAAATCGCCCCCGGCAAGGTCGGCGCGATTTCGGTGCTCAATCCTCCTGCCAGTGTTCCCGTGCCCGCCGCGTGCCGACCGGTGCTGGTCTGGATGCATGGTTACGGGGTCAACGGTGAGGTCGATGATTATCAGTCGCTCGCGGACACCGGCGTGATCGTTCTCGGCATCAACGGCACCGAGATGATCAATGCGGTAGACAGCTTCCGCTGGATCGGTCCGGGCTTTGAAGGCACCCATAAAGCGGTGCAGAACGGCTTGAAAGAACTGGAGGCGCAGCAATGCATCGACCGCAAGCATGTTTACCTGATGGGCTTCTCCCAAGGCTCGCAACATGCCGGCGCGCTGTTGGCGCAGCATCCGGATGACTACGCCGGCGCACTGCTGCTGTCGCCCGGTGGCATGCAGCCAACCCCGACCGTGAGCAAGGCCCATGGCAAACGGGTGTTCGTAATCAACGGCAAGATGGAAGGGCCGCGCAATCAGCAGATGGCCACCGATTTCCGCAAGCTGTTCAGTGACGGCAACGAGGTCAAATCCCGCACCCACGAAGAAGGGCACACGTTCCCGGATGACTGGCGAACTTCGTTCCCGCAAGCGCTGCGTTGGTTGATGGGCAGCGAAGCTTAAAAGCAAAAGATCGCAGGCTTGCGAAGGCTGCGATCTTTTCCTGATTGACGACCGGATCTACCGATCCGGCTCACACCCCTTCAACACCAACCGAATTATCGTCTGCGCCGCCGCTTCGTAATCTGCTTCATCCAGTTTGGCTTTACCGGTGACTGCCGAAATCTGCCAATCGAAATCAGCATACGTCTGGGTCGCCGCCCAGATGCTGAACATCAGGTGGTTGGGGTCGATCGGGGCGATTTGGCCGCGGTCGATCCAGGTCTGGATGCAGTCGATGTTGTGCTTGGCCTGGCCGTTGAGGCGTTCGACCAGATCGGCGCTCAAGTGCGGGGCGCCGTGCATGATTTCGCTGGCGAACACTTTGGAGGCGAACGGCAGGTCGCGCGAGATGCGGATTTTCGAACGGATGTACCCGCTCAGCACTTCGCCCGGCACGCCGTCGGCGTTGAACGGCGTCGAGGCCTGCAGGATCGGCTCGATGATGCTCTGCAAAACCTCGCGGTAGAGGTTTTCCTTGGACTTGAAGTAGTAATAGACGTTGGGCTTGGGCAATCCCGCTTTGGCCGCGATATCACTGGTTTTGGTCGCAGCGAAGCCCTTGTCGGCAAACTCTTCACTGGCGGCACGCAGGATCAGTTCTTTGTTGCGCTCGCGGATAGTGCTCATAAACCAGTTAGTTCCTTGAACCAGGGAGTTCCTTGCCTGTTCTGGCGGTTGCGCATGGTAGCACCGGGCTCGCGCAGCGCTCAAGAATGCCCCACGGTGCGTCGGCTCGCGCTATGCTGCGCGGCATTCCACATTTGAAGGAAACCTGATTCATGGCAGGAAGCAGTTTGCTGTTGCTGATCGATGACATCGCCGCGGTACTCGACGATGTAGCGTTGATGACCAAAATGGCCGCAAAGAAGACCGCTGGCGTGCTCGGCGACGACCTGGCGCTCAACGCCCAGCAAGTCAGTGGCGTGCGCGCCGAACGGGAAATCCCGGTGGTGTGGGCGGTAGCCAAGGGCTCGTTCCTCAACAAACTGATTCTGGTGCCGTCGGCGCTGGCCATCAGCGCGTTCATTCCGTGGCTGGTGACGCCGCTGTTGATGGTCGGCGGCGCTTACCTGTGCTTCGAAGGTTTCGAGAAACTCGCGCACAAGTTCCTGCACAAAGAAGAAGCTAAGGCTGAGCACGCGCAACTGGTCGAAGCCGTGGCTGACCCGGCGACCGATCTGGTGGCGTTCGAAAAGGGCAAGATCAAAGGCGCGATCCGCACCGACTTCATTCTCTCCGCGGAAATCATCGCCATCACCCTCGGCACCGTGGCAGATGCGTCGCTGACCCAGCAAGTGATCGTGCTGTCGGGTATCGCCATTGTCATGACCATCGGCGTTTACGGCTTGGTGGCGGGCATCGTCAAACTCGATGACTTGGGCCTGTGGTTGACGCAGAAGCCGGGTCAAGTGGCCAAAAGCATCGGCGGCGCGATTCTGCGTGCGGCGCCGTACATGATGAAAAGCCTGTCGGTGATCGGCACTGCCGCGATGTTTCTGGTCGGCGGCGGGATTCTCACCCACGGCGTGCCGGTGGTGCATCACTGGATCGAAGGCGTCAGCGCCAGCGCCGGCGGGGCAGCGTTTATCGTGCCGACGTTGCTCAACGCGGTAGCGGGCATCGTTGCCGGCGCGGCGGTATTGGCGGTTGTGATGCTGGTGGGCAAGCTCTGGAAATCAGTCAAAGGCTGAAGCCGACGCTGATCATTGTGGGAGCGAGCTTGCTCGCGATGGCGGTGTAACAGTCAGCGTATATGTTGAATGTTATGGCCTCATCGCGAGCGAGCTCGCTCCCACAGGGGATTTCGGGTGTTGGATCCACCGCGCAAAAAAAGGCCATTCGACTCGCATCGAATGGCCTTTTTTGTTGCCCGCAGATTATGTAACGCCAGGGTTACTCGGCGATCTGCAACTTGCGCGACTCGGTGTAGACGTAACGCACCTTCTCGTACTCGAACGGCGAGTTGAGCTGGCCGTAGCGGAAGCTGTTCTGGTGGCGCTTGTCGACCGCGCGCAGGGCCCAGATTTCCGGGTGATTGGAGCTGACTTCGGAGACGTTCAAGAAGTTGACCGCCGCCTCGCCGCTGTAGTCGACCACCAGGCCTGCGGTGTCACGCAGGTTCGATGGGCCGAGGATCGGCAGCACGAAGTAGGCGCCACCCGGCACGCCGTAGAAGCCCAGCGTCTGGCCGAAGTCTTCGCTCTGGCGCGGCAGGCCCATGGCGGTCGCCGGGTCCCACAGGCCGGCGACGCCGATCGTGGTGTTGAGCAGCAGCCGCGCGGTGGTTTCCAGCGAGCGATGGCCCTTCAACTGCAACATGCTGTTAAGCAGGTTCGGCACGTCGCCGAGGTTGTTGAAGAAATTGCTCACGCCGGTGCGCAGGAAGCTCGGGGTGATGTAGCGATAGCCATCGACCACGGGCAGGAACACCCATTCATCGAAACGGTAGTTGAAGTGGTAAACCCGACGGTTCCACTCTTCCAGCGGGTCGTAGACGTTCAGCGCGTTGAGCGTCGAACGTTCGAACTCGCGCTGGTCCAGGCCCGGGTTGAACTTGAGTTTGCTCAGCGGTTCCTTGAAGCCGTCACCGTCGATCACCACGGGTGCGTTGGCTTTGCTGTTGTCGGCATTGGCGACGCCTGCACAGAGTAACGCTGCGATAAGCAGGAGATATTTAGCCACGGAAGAACTCCAGCATGGCGTCGCTGTTGACGCGATAGTTAAGGTTGCCGCAATGGCCGCCCAATGGGTAAACGGTCAAGCGGTCACCGAATGTCTTGCGCAGGAAACCGAGGTCGCCTGGGCCGAGAATCACGTCGTCAGCGTTGTGCATGACCGAGATTTTCGGGCTGTCGCGCAGGTAATCCGTCAGCGCATACAAGCTCACCTGATCGATCAGTTGCAGCAGGCTGCCGCCGTCGGTGCGGGCGCGCCACATCGGGATCACTTGTTCGGTGATGTAGCAGTCGAAATCGCATTGCAGCGCACGCTTGAGGAACGGCGTGAGGCTGGTGCCTTCGGTGATCGGGTATTTCGGCGGCGTGATCAGACCGCGACGGTTGATCAGGTCGGAGGTAAAGGCAATGTCCGCGGCCGAGAAACGGAACGAGGTGCCGATCAGCATGGCCATCTGTTCGTTGCTCAAGTGCTGCTTGGACTGCTGGAAGTCATACAGCAGCGCATCGTTGAGGTCGATGTAGCCTTTTTGCTGGAAGTAGCGGGTCAGCTTGTTCAGCACCAATTCGTAGAACGTGGTGCTGTTGTTGATGCCTTTAACCTCGGTCTGGACCAGTTTGTCCAGGTTGGTGATCGAGGTGTAGAGGTTCACCGGCGGATTCAACAGCAAGACTTTCTTGAAGTTGAAGCTGCGACGGGTTTCATCCAGATGCGCGACGAACGCGGCATCCAGCGCACCCAGGCTGTAACCGGTGAGGTAGTACTCGGTGACCGGCGTTTTCGGGTTTTGCGCCCGAACGGCCTGCATCACCCGGTACATGTCCTCGGCGTCTTCCTTGGTGATGCCCGGCGTGGCGAAGCGTGACGCAGCGCTGATGAAGTCGAAACTGGTCGGCGACGACAGCTGCACCACGTGATAACCGGCTTTGTAATAAAGCTTCTTCAGGTATTCGTTGAGGCTGCTGTCATAACGCGCGCCGGTACCGGCGATCAGAAAAATCAGCGGCGCCGCGTGATCCTGGGTGGCGATGCGATAAGTGAGCTTTTTTACCGGCCAGAAGTTATCCGGCAGGCTGAACTCACGTTCAGGGCGCAACCGCACACTGCGGTCTTCCTGATTAATGTCTTCGTTGGCCGGCAACTCCGGGCGCAAGTCCGGTGGTGTGGTGGCAATCGTCGCCTCGAACGGATTCGTCAAGGGGAAGCCATAGCTGGCGGCGTCGATGTCGACCGCCAGTGCGGACGCACTCAAAATAAGGCCGCCAAACAGGGCGGCGAAGCGCAAGGAACGGAGCATGACTAAATCCCTTAGAGGAAAGGTGCCGAATGAAGTTCGCAGGCTATGACCACGGGGTTTGCGCCAAAGTGCCATGGAGCGGCACCAATCAGGGCTGAATTCGGAGTAATAGTAGCGGGACGATACACTTTGCAGCGATTGCTTGCCCAGTTAACTGTTGTTAAGGCTTGCACAAGGCTGGCGGGAGATTAAGCTGGCCGCCGTTTTCGCTTATTGGAGTGCTCCATGTCTCGCCGTCTGCCCGTGATTCTGCTGCTTGTTTTGCTGCCCTTGTGGCTGGCCGCCAGTTATGGCGCGCGTTATGGCTTCATGGAGGACGCGCAATGGGTCGGCCTCTGCGTGGACGAGGCGAGCCGCTGGGAATGCCAGGTGCGTTCGAACCTGGGCCTGATGATTCACTTCAAGGTGTTGGGCTGGGGCGCGTTGGCCGCAGCGCTGATCGGTTTTGTCGTACCGGGCCGCGCCGTTTGGTGGCTGGCAGTGTTGGCGCTGGTGCTGGGGTTCCCGGCGTTGGCGTTGTACAACACGACGTTAGCGGTGTTTGCGGTAGTGATTGCGGCGTTGCGCTTGGTCCGGGAAAGCCGCAGCGTTTGACAGATCGCATAGCGGGCAAGCCTTGCTCCTACAGGGTTGCGTCGTACACAAATGATGTGAACGACACAAATCCGTAGGAGCAAGGCTTGCCCGCGATGAGGCCCGTAAAGGCTCCGAAGATCAGCCCTTGCGAACCCGCAAACACCGCCACAACGCTGCAACCATCAACACGCTCACCAGCGCCCAACCCCAGGCCTGCTGGTTCTGCAAACCTTCACGAAACAGCTGCGGCGCAATGCCGGCGCCGATGATGAAGGTCAGCAAGGCAATTTCCCGACGCGGCACACTCACTGGACGGCACAGGTACACCAGCGCCGGCAGGATGAACGCGACGCTCGGAAAGCTGCGATAACGCGGATCGAAAACCAATTCCAACATCATCACCGCCGCCGCAAACCCGGCCGCGGCGACCAGCCAGCCCGCCCGGCGTTCCAGCACAGCAAAGGCCTTGGCGCGCCAACCGGTGCGGGCGCTCAAGGTCAGTGCGGCATGCGCCAGCACCAGCAGATTCAGCGCGGTCAACAAGCCCACCCACAACCATTCGCTGGCAAAGCGTGTGGTGACTCGCGCCAGATCGCCCCAGGCGCCAATCGAGCAAGCCGCCAGTGCGCCCAGCAGCGGCAACACCAACGCCGCGCGAGTGCTGCGAACCTTACCGCCCAGCAGCAAGGTGCCGAGGAAGATCAAACCGCCCACCGCCAGCCATTGCGACCAGTACGGCACGTTCGACACCGGGCCGGCCAGCACGCCTTTGTCCTGGCGATCAGCATCGTACAAACCCCAATAACCGCCGACGGCACCTTCACTGGCGCGTTTCCATGGCTGGTCAAACGCTTCGATCAGGTTGTAATGCCAATTCTGCTCTTCGGCCATGGCGACAAAACCACGGATGAACTTGGCCTCGTTGACCCGGCTCGGCAGCGCGGTTTCACGCTGGCGGCCTTCGCTCGGCCAGCCGGTTTCGCCAATCATCACGTCTTTGGGCGCGAACTTGTTGCCGAACACCTGGCGCACTTCAGCGACGTGTTGCAGGGCGGCGTCGATGTTCGACGGATCATCTTCCCAGTACGGCAGCAAATGGATGGTCAGGAAATCCACCGCTGGCGCGACTTCCGGGTGCTTCAACCAGAATTCCCAGACGTCGGCATAGGTGACGGGTTGCTTGATCGCGCTCTTGACCTTGTTGATCAGTTTGGCCAATTGCGCGCCGGTGACTTCTTTGCGCAGCAAGGCTTCGTTGCCGACGATCACCGAGGTCACGACGTCCGGGTTGGCGTTGGCCGAGGCAATCAGCAGGTCGACTTCCTTGGCGGTGTCGACCGGGTTGTTGTTGACCCAGGCGCCGATCATCAGCTTCAAACCGTGCTTGCGCGCCAGGTCGGGCAGGGCTTCGAGGCCGGTCATGGAATACGTGCGGATGCATTCGAAGCGTGTGGCCAGCAGCGCGAGGTCGGCGTCCATGCGCTCGGGGCGCAATTTGAACGGCTGATCGAACGGCGACTGGTCTTTGTCGAATGGCGTGTACGAGGCGCATTGCAACTTGTGCGTGGCGCTGGCCGCGTCCGGCAGAATCACCGGTTTGCCGAGGCCGTACCAGAAGCCGCCGAGGGCAAACAGCCCCAGCAGGCAAGCGAATAGATAGGCAAAAAAAGGAAAGCGTGAAGTCGCGGGCATGGTCTGGCCGTCTGGGAGCAAAGCCGCGCATGTTACCTGTATTTGCCGCGCGCTTGGGGCCTTGCATGATTTTGACATGCAAAGTTCGGGCGGATCGGCGAGGGTGTTTGCGCTGGTCGCGATTAATGGCCTTCTGATGTCGTTTCTCGATGCCTTGAGGTCGCTGGCAGAGCAGGTCGCGGATGGCGTCAGGTTGATTATCGAGGCGTCAGTGTTCTCCTTGATCAATCGCGCCGATGCGCGCGCGATTGCGTTCAGGCGAAGTGGGGGCGCTGTGCACCATAACAATACGTTGACGCCGCTCGGCATCCGTCGGGCGCAGCACTTTCGGGGAAGTAACGATGAAGATGCGACGACTTTTAGGCGCGAGTGCCGCACTGGTGCTTGCGATTGGCTCCACATTCGCCAATGCCGAGACCAAGACCCTGAGCATCGGTTATGTTGACGGCTGGTCCGACAGCGTCGCGACCACCCACGTGGCCGCGGAAGTGATCAAGCAGAAACTCGGTTATGACGTGAAGCTGCAAGCCGTCGCCACCGGGATCATGTGGCAAGGCGTGGCGACCGGCAAACTCGACGCCATGCTCTCGGCGTGGCTGCCCGTGACCCACGGCGAATACTGGACCAAGAACAAGGATCAGGTCGTCGATTACGGCCCGAACTTCAAGGATGCAAAAATCGGCCTGATCGTGCCGGAGTACGTCAAAGCCAAGTCCATCGACGATCTGAAAACCGATGACACCTTCAAAAATCGCATCGTCGGCATCGACGCCGGGTCGGGCGTGATGCTCAAGACCGATCAGGCGATCAAGGACTACGGCCTGAGCAACTACACGCTCAAAGCCAGTTCCGGCGCCGGCATGATTGCCGAGCTGACCCGTGCCGAGAAGAAAAACGAATCCATCGCCGTCACCGGTTGGGTGCCGCACTGGATGTTTGCCAAGTGGAAACTGCGTTTCCTCGACGATCCGAAAGGCGTGTATGGCGCGGCGGAAACCGTGAACAACATTGGCAGCAAGGATTTGGCGACCAAGGCACCGGAAGTGGCGAAATTCCTGAAAAACTTCCAGTGGGCGTCGAAGGACGAAATCGGCGAAGTCATGCTGGCGATCCAGGACGGCGCCAAGCCTGATGCGGCGGCCAAGGCCTGGGTGGCTAAACACCCGGAACGTGTTGCCGACTGGATCAAGTGATCTAGCTAGAAGCGTCTAGCCCGTACTTCTCAAGGCCCTTTGGCAAAACTGCCAAGGGGCCTTTTGCATTTCTGTGGGAGCAAGGCTTGCCCGCGATGGCGTTCTCGCAATCGCCATCTCGGGCAAGCCCTGCTCGCACAGGTGCAAAGCAAGCTAATTATTTAGTTCTGGAAAATGGCAATTCTGTCATGTCGTTCTAATACTAAGGTCGTCTGGAAGCCGTCCCGCAGCCGCATAAAGTGGCTACGTTCTAACAATAATCTGTGCTGCGAGGATAAAAACAATGAACGACAGCATTTACCTCTCGATTCAAAACAGCCCGCGCTTCAAGGAGCTGGTTAGTAAGCGAGAAAAGTTCGCCTGGATTCTATCGGCGATCATGCTTGGGCTTTACTCCGGCTTCATCCTTCTGATCGCTTACGGCCCGCATGTGCTGGGCGCGAAGATCAGCCCTGAGTCTTCTATTACCTGGGGGATACCGATTGGTGTCGGGTTGATCCTGTCAGCGTTTGTCCTGACTGGAGTCTACGTAAAACGCGCCAATGGCGAATTTGACGACCTGAACAATGCGATTCTCAAGGAGGCTCAGCAATGATCCGGCGTCTAATCGCTCTATTGAGCATCGCAGCGTTCGCACCGGGCGTCTGGGCGGCTGAAGCGCTGACCGGCGAAGTGCACAAACAACCGCTGAACGTGTCCGCGATTTTGATGTTCGTGGCGTTCGTCGGTTTGACCCTGTGCATTACGTACTGGGCGTCCAAGCGCAACAACTCGGCGGCCGACTACTATGCGGCCGGCGGCAAGATCACCGGTTTCCAGAACGGCCTGGCGATTGCCGGCGACTACATGTCGGCGGCGTCTTTCCTGGGTATTTCCGCGCTGGTGTTCACCTCTGGCTACGACGGCTTGATCTACTCGATCGGCTTCCTCGTGGGTTGGCCGATCATTCTGTTCCTGATCGCCGAGCGCCTGCGTAACCTGGGCAAATACACGTTTGCCGACGTGGCGTCCTACCGCCTCGGGCAAACCCAGATCCGCACGTTGTCTGCCTGCGGTTCGCTGGTGGTGGTGGCGTTCTACCTGATCGCGCAAATGGTCGGTGCCGGCAAGCTGATCCAACTGCTGTTCGGCCTCGACTACTACGTCGCGGTGATCCTCGTCGGTATCCTGATGTGCATGTACGTGCTGTTCGGCGGCATGTTGGCGACCACTTGGGTGCAGATCATCAAGGCTGTGCTGCTGCTGTCCGGTGCCTCGTTCATGGCGCTGATGGTGATGAAACACGTCAACTTCGACTTCAACATGCTGTTCTCCGAAGCGATCAAGGTGCACCCGAAAGGCGAGGCGATCATGAGCCCTGGCGGACTGGTGAAAGACCCGATTTCGGCGTTCTCGCTGGGTCTGGCGCTGATGTTCGGTACCGCTGGCCTGCCGCACATTCTGATGCGCTTCTTCACCGTGAGTGACGCAAAAGAAGCGCGCAAGAGCGTGCTGTACGCAACTGGCTTCATTGGCTACTTCTACATTCTTACGTTCATCATCGGTTTTGGCGCGATCCTGTTGGTCAGCACCAATCCTGCGTTCAAGGACGCGGCTGGCGCATTGTTGGGCGGTAACAACATGGCGGCGGTGCACTTGGCCAATGCGGTCGGTGGCAGTGTGTTCCTCGGCTTCATTTCGGCGGTAGCGTTCGCGACCATTCTGGCGGTTGTGGCAGGTTTGACGCTGGCCGGTGCAACGGCGGTGTCGCATGACTTGTATGCCAGTGTGATCAAGAAGGGCAAAGCCAACGATAAGGATGAGATCCGCGTTTCGAAGATCACCACGGTTGCGCTGGGTGTACTGGCGATTGGCTTGGGGATTTTGTTCGAGAGCCAGAACATTGCGTTCATGGTTGGCTTGGCGTTCTCGATTGCGGCGAGCTGTAACTTCCCGGTGTTGTTGCTTTCGATGTACTGGAAGAAGCTGACGACCCGTGGCGCGATGATTGGCGGCTGGTTGGGGCTGATCAGTGCTGTTGGTTTGATGGTGCTCGGGCCGACCATTTGGGTGCAGATTCTGCATAACGAGAAGGCGATTTTCCCGTACGAGTATCCAGCGCTGTTTTCGATGGCGATTGCGTTTGTCGGGATCTGGTTTTTCTCGATTACTGACAAGTCGACGGCTGGGGTGAATGAGCGGGCGTTGTTCTTCCCGCAATTCGTTCGGTCGCAGACAGGGTTGGGGGCGAGCGGGGCGGTTTCGCACTGATGCCGTTGTAGAGGTTGTTCGAATTGAAATGCCCTGGTCGAGAGACCGGGGCATTTTTTTTGGCTTTGGTTTTTGTAGGAGTGAGCCTGCTCGCGATGGCGGTGTGTCTGGCGGCATATGCATTGACTGACCTACCGCCATCGCGAGCAAGCTCAGCTCCTACAGGGTTAGCGTCAGGCCCAAATCCGGCATCCACAGTAGGTTTCCTGTGGGAGCGAGCTTGCTCGCGATGGCGTGGTGTCTGTCGGTGTATGCATTGACTGAACCACCGTTTTCGCGAGCAAGCTCAGCTCCTACAGGATCGATGCCTGGCCTGAATCCGGCATCCACAGCCAAGTCCCTGTGGGAGTGAGCCTGCTCGCGATGGCGTCTTGTCTGTCGGTGTATGAATCAGCTCCAAAGTGACTCGCTGTGAGAGCGAAACCGCCCGCAAACGCAGTCGGTCCCATCGCTGCTGAGACCCCACAAACAAAAAACGGCCTCTATATAAATAGAGACCGTTTCCGGTACAACTTAAGACGTTATCGCAAGACAAATCTTATTTGCGGTCTTCCAGCTTGGTGATATCACGCGACTCATACCCAGTGTACAACTGGCGCGGACGGCCAATCTTGTACGGGCTGGAGAGCATTTCTTTCCAGTGGGAAATCCAGCCCACAGTCCGCGCCAAAGCGAAGATCACGGTGAACATGCTGGTGGGAATGCCGATCGCCTTGAGAATAATCCCCGAGTAGAAATCGACGTTCGGGTACAGCGAGCGCTCGATGAAGTACGGGTCAGTCAACGCAATCTCTTCCAGGCGCATCGCCAGTTCGAGTTGCGGATCGTTGTTGATCCCCAGTTCCTTCAGCACTTCGTCGCACGTCTGCTTCATGACGGTAGCGCGTGGGTCGCGGTTTTTGTAAACCCGGTGACCGAAGCCCATCAATTTGAACGGATCGTTCTTGTCCTTGGCCTTGGCGATGAACTTGTCGATGTTCGACACATCGCCAATCTCGTCGAGCATGGTCAGAACTGCTTCGTTGGCGCCGCCGTGGGCAGGGCCCCACAGTGCAGCGATACCGGCGGCAATACAGGCGAACGGGTTGGCACCCGAAGAGCCGGCCAGGCGTACGGTGGAAGTCGATGCGTTCTGCTCGTGGTCGGCGTGGAGGATGAAGATCCGGTCCATTGCCTTGGCGAGTACCGGGCTGATCGGTTTGATCTCGCACGGCGTGTTGAACATCATGTGCAGGAAGTTTTCCGCGTACGTCAGGTCGTTGCGCGGGTACATCATGGGTTGACCCATGGAGTACTTGTAAACCATCGCTGCCAGGGTCGGCATCTTGGCAACCAGGCGGATCGCGGAGATTTCGCGATGCTGCGGGTTATTGATGTCCAGGGAGTCGTGGTAGAAGGCCGAGAGGGCGCCAACTACACCGCACATGACGGCCATCGGGTGGGCGTCGCGACGGAAGCCGTTGAAGAAAGTCTTCAATTGCTCGTGAACCATGGTGTGGTTCTTCACGGTACTGACGAACTGGGCCTTCTGTTCTGCGGTCGGCAATTCGCCGTTGAGCAGCAGATAGCAGGTTTCCAGATAGTCCGACTTTTCAGCCAGCTGTTCGATCGGGTAGCCGCGGTGCAGCAGGATGCCGTTGTCGCCGTCGATATAGGTGATCTTCGACTCGCAGGAAGCTGTCGACATGAAGCCAGGGTCAAAGGTGAAACGGCCCGTGGCCGTCAGGCCCCGAACATCGATTACATCGGGACCAACGGTGCCGGTTAAAATGGGCAGCTCGACGGGGGCTGCGCCCTCGATGATCAACTGCGCTTTTTTGTCAGCCATGTGGCCTCCTATTTATGCTTGAAATCATCAGACAGACCCCCCACGCAGGGCCCGCACCACTATAGTGAGATAAATCCGAATGTCAATTTGCCTAAAGTCTTGCTCCAGAAGGCTTTAACCGTACTTTTTCCTCGAAATTGCCTGCCATTTACGCCTTTTATACAACTTGTGCAATGCGCTATTAGGGGAAGGTGAACGCGTTGTCATCAGTAGCCTAACTGTCTATACTCGGCCACCGACCGCCAGGGGCTTTTGGGCCTGCTTTATTGGGGGTCGCATCCCTGGGTGGTGGTTACCTGACCAGTGCACTCCCCAACAACTTTGCCCTGATTGTTAGGGGCTCTTCAGTGTGAAAAAAGCCGTGAAAAGCCAACGACCTGTAAACCTAGACCTAAGGACCATCAAACTCCCCATCACCGGCGTTACGTCGTTTCTTCACCGTGTTTCCGGCATCATCCTCTTCCTGGGCATTGGCTTCATGCTGTACGCATTGAGCAAATCCTTGGGTTCCGAGGAAGGTTTTGCCGACGTGAAGGCAACCTTGACCAGCCCGCTGGCCAAGTTCGTAGCATGGGGCCTCCTGTCCGCTTTGCTGTATCACCTGGTAGCCGGTGTGCGCCACTTGATCATGGACATGGGCATCGGTGAGACGCTGGAAGGCGGCAAGCTGGGCTCGAAAATCATTATCGCCGTGTCTGCGGTGTTGATCGTTCTGGCGGGAGTTTGGATATGGTAACCAGCGTTACGAACCTGTCGCGTTCGGGCCTCTATGACTGGATGGCACAGCGCGTGTCGGCGGTTGTCCTCGCGGCTTATTTCATCTTCCTGATCGGGTACCTGGCAATGCACCCCGGCATTGGCTATGTCCAATGGCATGAGCTGTTTGCAAGCAACGGGATGCGTATCTTCAGTCTGCTGGCCCTTGTAGCCCTGGGCGCTCACGCCTGGGTCGGCATGTGGACCATCGCGACCGACTACCTGACGCCAATGGCGCTGGGCAAGTCCGCGACTGCAGTACGTTTCCTCTTCCAGGCAGTATGCGGCGTTGCGATGTTCGCCTACTTCGTCTGGGGTGTGCAGATTCTTTGGGGTATCTGATTCATGTCTACTACAGTTAATACGCTTTCGTTCGACGCCATTATTGTTGGCGGCGGCGGTGCTGGCATGCGTGCCGCACTGCAGCTGGCACAAGGCGGTCACAAGACTGCCGTGGTTACCAAGGTTTTCCCGACTCGCTCGCACACTGTATCCGCCCAGGGTGGCATCACCTGCGCCATCGCCTCCGCTGATCCAAACGATGACTGGCGCTGGCACATGTACGATACCGTCAAGGGTTCCGACTACATCGGTGACCAGGACGCTATCGAATACATGTGTTCCGTAGGTCCGGAAGCGGTATTCGAGCTCGAGCACATGGGCTTGCCGTTCTCCCGTACCGAACAGGGTCGCATCTACCAGCGTCCGTTCGGCGGTCAGTCGAAAGACTTCGGCAAGGGTGGCCAGGCTGCACGTACGTGCGCCGCTGCCGACCGTACCGGTCATGCTCTGCTGCACACTCTGTACCAGGCCAACCTCAAGGCCGGCACCGTATTCCTCAACGAATACTACGGCGTCGACCTGGTGAAGAACGAAGATGGTGCCTTTGTCGGCATGATCGTCATCTGCATCGAGACTGGCGAAACCTCCTACGTTCGTGCCAACGCCACCGTATTGGCGACTGGCGGCGCAGGTCGTATCTACTCGTCCACCACCAATGCCCTGATCAACACCGGTGACGGCGTCGGCATGGCTCTGCGTGCTGGCGTGCCGGTACAAGACATTGAAATGTGGCAGTTCCACCCGACCGGCATCGCCGGCGCCGGGGTACTGGTTACAGAAGGTTGCCGCGGTGAAGGCGGTTACCTGATCAACAAGCACGGCGAGCGTTTCATGGAGCGTTATGCTCCGAACGCCAAAGACCTGGCTGGTCGTGACGTGGTTGCTCGCTCGATGGTTAAAGAAATCATCGCCGGCAACGGTTGCGGCCCTGATGGCGACCACGTGATGCTGAAACTCGATCACCTCGGTGAAGAAGTTCTGCACAGCCGTCTGCCAGGCATCATGGAACTGTCGAAGACCTTCGCCCACGTCGATCCAGCCGTGGCGCCGATTCCGGTCGTTCCAACCTGCCACTACATGATGGGCGGCGTGCCGACCAACATTCATGGTCAGGCGATCACCCAGGACGCTGAAGGCGTGGACCAGATCATCCCGGGCCTGTTCGCTGTAGGCGAAGTGGCTTGCGTATCGGTTCACGGTGCCAACCGTCTGGGCGGCAACTCGCTGCTCGACCTGGTGGTATTCGGTCGTGCTGCCGGCCTGTTCCTGGAACAGACCCTGAAAGAAGGCGTCGACTACGCCCGTCCACGCCAGTCCGACATCGACGCTGCTCTGGCACGTCTCGATGGCCTGAACTCGCGGACCGAAGGCGAAGACGTTGCAACTCTGCGTAAAGAGCTGCAAAGCTGCATGCAGAACTACTTCGGTGTATTCCGTACCGGCGAATACATGCAGAAGGGTATTGCCCAGCTGGCTGATCTGCGTGGGCGTATCGCCAACGTCAAGATCAACGACAAGAGCCAGGCGTTCAACACCGCTCGAATCGAAGCCCTGGAACTGCAAAACCTGCTGGAAGTGGCCGAAGCCACCGCCATCGCTGCAGAGATCCGTAAAGAGTCGCGCGGCGCTCACGCCCGTGAAGACTTCGAAGATCGCGACGATGAAAACTGGCTGTGCCACACCTTGTACTTCCCGGGTGACAAGCGCGTTACCAAGCGTGCCGTGAACTTCTCGCCGAAGACTGTTCCGACTTTTGAACCCAAGATTCGGACTTATTAAGGGTGGCTGCCATGTTGAAAGTCAGTGTTTATCGCTACAACCCTGATCAGGACGCTGCGCCGTTCATGCAGGAATTCCAGGTTGATACCGGTGGTAAAGACCTGATGGTGCTGGACGTGCTGGCCCTGATCAAAGAGCAGGACGAGGGTTTCTCCTATCGTCGCTCTTGCCGTGAAGGTGTTTGCGGTTCCGACGGCATGAACATCAACGGCAAAAACGGCCTGGCATGCGTGACGCCGCTGTCGTCTGTCGTAAAAGGTAACAAGCTGGTTGTTCGTCCGCTGCCTGGTTTGCCGGTTATCCGTGACCTGGTCGTCGATATGAGCATCTTCTACAAGCAATACGAGAAGGTGAAGCCATTCCTGCAGAACGACACGCCGGCTCCGGCCATCGAGCGTCTGCAGACTCCGGAAGAGCGTGAAAAGCTTGACGGTCTGTATGAGTGCATCCTGTGCGCTTGCTGCTCGACCTCTTGCCCGTCCTTCTGGTGGAACCCCGACAAGTTCCTGGGCCCAGCTGCCCTGCTGCAAGCGTATCGCTTCCTGGCAGACAGCCGCGACACCAAGACTGCCGAGCGTCTGTCTTCGCTGGATGACCCGTTCAGCGTATTCCGCTGCCGCGGGATCATGAACTGCGTCAACGTCTGTCCAAAAGGCCTGAACCCGACTAAGGCCATCGGACACGTACGTAACATGCTGCTGCAAAACGGCGTGTGATACAGCTGTAAACGCAGGACCGCTGTACCCGTAGATGCTACGGCGCAGGCTTCAACCGGCGCCGTAGTTTTAACCTGAGCAGCAGCCCATAAAGCTGCAGCTCTTATTTTGAAGAAATGAGACAAGCAGGGGCATCCGGGCTGGTACCCGGACTATCAGCGTGATCCTAAGTGGCTTGTTTTAGTCGCTGCATTCGGACTTCTGCAAGTTTGCTCGGTGTCGACGCCGGTGGTGTTCCCCTAACCGAGGGTGACCAAGCATGCAAGAAAGCGTGATGCAGCGCATGTGGAACAGCGCCTACCTATCCGGTAGTAACGCTGCCTATGTGGAAGAGCTCTATGAGCTCTACCTGCACGACCCTAACGCTGTGCCAGAAGAGTGGCGCACCTACTTTCAGAAGTTGCCTTCCGACGGCAACACTGCCACCGATGTTTCGCACTCCACGATTCGCGATCATTTCGTCTTGCTGGCAAAGAACCAGCGCCGCGCCCAACCGGTATCTGCCGGGAGCGTGAGCAGCGAGCACGAGAAGAAGCAAGTTGAAGTGCTGCGATTGATCCAGGCCTACCGTATGCGTGGCCACCAGGCAGCCCAGCTTGACCCGCTGGGGCTGTGGCAGCGTCCTGCACCTGCAGACCTGTCGATCAATCATTACGGCTTGACCAATGCCGATCTTGATACGACCTTCCGTGCCGGCGACCTGTTCATCGGCAAAGAGGAGGCGAGCCTACGCGAAATTCACGAAGCGTTGCAGCAGACATATTGCCGCACCATCGGCGCTGAATTTACGCACATCGTCGATTCCGAGCAGCGTCACTGGTTCCAGCAGCGTCTGGAAAGCGTGCGCGGTCGTCCGGCGTTCTCGGCAGATATCAAGAGCCACCTGCTTGAGCGCGTTACCGCCGCTGAAGGTTTGGAAAAATACCTGGGCACCAAATACCCGGGCACCAAGCGTTTCGGTCTGGAAGGTGGCGAGAGTCTGATCCCGTTGCTCGACGAGCTGATCCAGCGTTCCGGTTCCTACGGCACCAAGGAAATCGTTATCGGCATGGCCCACCGTGGCCGTCTGAACGTGCTGGTCAACACCTTCGGCAAGAACCCGCGCGAGCTGTTCGACGAGTTCGAAGGCAAGAAGAAGGTCGAGCTGGGTTCCGGTGACGTCAAATATCACCAGGGCTTCTCGTCCAACGTCATGACCACCGGCGGTGAAGTTCACCTGGCCATGGCCTTCAACCCGTCCCACCTGGAAATCGTTTCTCCAGTGGTCGAGGGTTCGGTGCGTGCCCGTCAGGATCGTCGTAACGACCCTACCGGTGAAAAAGTCCTGCCGATTTCCATCCACGGTGACGCTGCATTCGCAGGTCAGGGTGTGGTCATGGAAACCTTCCAGATGTCGCAGACCCGCGGCTTCAAGACTGGCGGTACGGTTCACTTGGTGATCAACAACCAGGTCGGCTTCACCATCAGCAATCCGGAAGACTCGCGCTCCACCGAGTACGCGACCGACGTTGCGAAAATGATCCAGGCGCCGATCCTCCATGTGAATGGTGATGATCCGGAAGCCGTATTGTTCGTGACCCAGCTGGCCATCGATTACCGCATGCAGTTCAAGCGTGACGTGGTTATCGACCTGGTTTGCTACCGTCGTCGCGGCCACAACGAAGCTGACGAGCCTAGCGGCACTCAGCCTCTGATGTACCAGCAGATCGCCAAACAGCGCACCACGCGTGAGCTGTACGCCGAACGCCTGACCCAGGCCGGTGTGGTTGATGATGCGCGCGTACAGGCCAAGATCGACGAATACCGCAACGCGCTGGACAACGGTCTGCACGTTGTGAAAAGCCTGGTCAAAGAGCCGAACAAAGAGTTGTTCGTGGACTGGCGTCCGTACCTGGGCCACGCCTGGACCGCACGTCACGACACGCGTTTCGACTTGAAGACCTTGCAGGAACTGTCCGCCAAGCTGCTGGAAATTCCGGAAGGCTTCGTGGTTCAGCGCCAGGTTTCGAAAATCTACGAAGACCGTCAGAAGATGCAAGTCGGCGGCCTGCCGATCAACTGGGGTTACGCCGAAACCATGGCGTACGCGACCCTGGCGTTCGAAGGTCACCCGATCCGCATGACGGGTCAGGACATCGGCCGCGGTACGTTCTCGCACCGTCACGCTGTGCTGCACAACCAGAAAGACGCGGGCAGCTACATCCCGTTGCAGAACCTGTACAAAGGCCAGCCACGTTTCGACCTGTACGATTCGTTCCTGTCCGAAGAAGCCGTACTGGCGTTCGAATACGGTTACTCGACCACCACGCCTGAGGCGCTGGTGATCTGGGAAGCCCAGTTCGGCGACTTCGCCAACGGTGCCCAAGTGGTTATCGACCAGTTCATCACCAGTGGCGAGCACAAGTGGGGCCGTCTCTGCGGTCTGACCATGCTGCTGCCGCACGGTTATGAAGGTCAGGGGCCGGAGCACTCTTCGGCACGTCTGGAGCGTTACCTGCAATTGTGCGCCGAGCACAACATTCAGGTAGCCGTGCCGACGACCCCGGCGCAGATCTACCACTTGCTGCGTCGTCAGGTGATCCGTCCGCTGCGCAAGCCGTTGATCGTGCTGACTCCGAAGTCGCTGCTGCGTCACAAACTGGCTGTTTCGACCCTGGAAGATCTGGCCGAAGGTTCGTTCCAGACCGTTATCCCGGAAATCGATGCCCAAGACCCGTTGAAGGTCGAGCGCGTTGTTCTGTGTAGCGGCAAGGTCTACTACGACCTGCTGGAAAAACGTCGTGCCGAAGGTCGTGATGACATCGCCATCGTGCGTATCGAGCAGCTGTACCCATTCCCTGAGGACGACTTGAACGAAGTCCTGGCTCCGTATTCCAACCTCAAACACATTGTTTGGTGTCAGGAAGAGCCGATGAACCAGGGTGCGTGGTACTGCAGCCAACACCACATGCGCCGCATCATTGGCAATCACAACAAGTCGCTCGTACTCGAATACGCCGGCCGTGATGCTTCTGCTGCACCTGCATGCGGTTACGCATCGATGCACGCTGAGCAGCAGGAAAAACTGCTGCAAGACGCCTTTACTGTTTAACGCCTTCGCGCACCTGAAACCGAATTTAAGGACCCACAGATAATGGCTATCGAAATCAAAGCCCCCACTTTCCCGGAATCGGTTGCCGATGGCACCGTTGCCACTTGGCACAAGCAACCAGGCGACGCGGTAAAGCGTGACGACCTGATCGTCGACATCGAGACCGACAAAGTTGTGCTGGAAGTGTTGGCTACTGCCGACGGCGTGCTGGGCGCAATCGTCAAGAACGAAGGCGACACCGTTCTGTCCGACGAAGTCCTGGGCTCGATCGAAGAGGGCGGCGCTGCTGCCGCTCCGGCTCCTGCTGCTGCCGCTGCTGCTCCGGCCGCCGCACAAGCTGCTGCTCCAGCTGCCGATGGCGAAGACGATCCTGTTGCTGCACCGGCTGCTCGCAAGCTGGCTGAAGAAAACGGCATCAACATCGCTTCCGTTTCCGGCACCGGCAAGGGTGGTCGTGTCACCAAGGAAGACGTCGTCGCTGCTGTTGCTGCCAAGAAAGCCGCACCGGCCGCCGCGCCTGCCAAGGCTGCTGCACCTGCCGCCGCTGCTCCAGTGTTCGCCGCTGGCGACCGCATCGAGAAGCGCGTACCGATGACCCGCGTGCGGGCCACCGTTGCCAAGCGTCTGGTTGAAGCGCAGTCGAACATGGCGATGCTGACCACGTTCAACGAAGTCGACATGACCGAAGTCATGGCCCTGCGTTCGAAGTACAAGGATCTGTTCGAGAAGTCCCACAACGGCGTACGCCTGGGCTTCATGTCGTTCTTCGTCAAAGCGGCCACCGAAGCGCTGAAACGCTTCCCGGCAGTCAACGCTTCGATCGACGGCGCCGACATCGTTTACCACGGTTATGCCGACGTTGGTGTTGCTGTTTCCAGCGACCGTGGCCTGGTAGTACCGGTCCTGCGCAACGCTGAAATGATGAGCCTGGCTGAAATCGAAGGCGGCATCGCCACCTTCGGCAAGAAGGCTCGCGACGGCAAACTGTCGATGGACGAAATGACCGGTGGTACGTTCACCATCACCAACGGTGGTACCTTCGGTTCGATGATGTCGACGCCGATCGTCAACCCGCCGCAAGCGGCCATCCTGGGCATGCACAACATTCTGCAGCGCCCGATGGCGATCAACGGTCAGGTGGTTATCCGTCCGATGATGTACCTGGCTCTGTCCTACGATCACCGTCTGATCGATGGCAAAGAAGCTGTGACCTTCCTGGTTACCATCAAGAACCTGCTGGAAGACCCGGCTCGTTTGCTGCTGGATATCTGATAGAAGCAGCTGCAGGTTTCAAGCCTCCAACTGCCGGAAACGGCAGTCTGGCTTGAGGCTTGCGGCTTTAAGCTTGCCGCAAAAAAGAGGATTTTTTGAATGTCGCAGAAATTTGACGTAGTAGTGATCGGTGCCGGCCCTGGTGGCTACGTGGCTGCCATCAAGGCAGCACAGCTCGGTCTTTCGACTGCCTGCATCGAGAAGTACACCGACAAGGAAGGCAAACTGGCTCTGGGCGGTACTTGCCTGAACGTCGGCTGCATTCCATCCAAGGCGCTGCTGGACAGCTCCTGGAAGTACAAGGAAGCCAAAGACGGCTTCGCCATCCACGGTATCAATCACGCTGGCGTGACCATGGACGTGGCAGCAATGGTCGGCCGTAAAGCCACCATCGTCAAAGGCCTGACCTCTGGCGTTGCGACCCTGTTCAAAGCCAACGGCGTTACTTCCCTGCAAGGCCACGGCAAACTGCTGGCCGGCAAGAAAGTCGAACTGACCAAGCCTGACGGCACCGTCGAAATCATCGAAGCCGAGAACGTGATCCTCGCTTCGGGCTCGCGTCCGATCGACATTCCACCCGCTCCAGTTGACCAGAACGTGATCGTCGATTCGACCGGCGCGCTGGAATTCCAATCGGTACCTAAGCGTCTGGGCGTGATCGGCGCTGGCGTGATCGGCCTGGAACTGGGTTCGGTGTGGTCGCGTCTGGGTTCCGAAGTCGTGGTTCTGGAAGCGCTGGAGAAGTTCCTGCCGGCTGCTGACGAAGCGGTTTCCAAGGAAGCCTACAAAACCCTGACCAAACAAGGTCTGGACATCAAGCTGGGCGCTCGCGTCACCGGTTCGAAAGTCAACGGCGACGAAGTCGTTGTGAACTACACCGATGCCAACGGCGAACAGAACATCACCTTCGACAAGCTGATCGTTGCCGTTGGTCGCCGTCCGGTGACCACCGAGCTGCTGGCAGCTGACAGCGGCGTGAACATCGACGAACGTGGTTTCGTTTTCGTTGACGACCAGTGCGCGACCAGCGTACCGGGCGTTTTCGCAATCGGTGACGTGGTTCGCGGCATGATGCTGGCGCACAAGGCGTCCGAAGAAGGCATCATGGTGGTTGAGCGCATCAAGGGCCACAAAGCCCAAATCAACTATGACCTGATCCCATCTGTTATTTATACTCACCCGGAAATCGCGTGGGTCGGCAAGACCGAGCAGACCTTGAAGGCTGAAGGCGTTGAAGTTAACGTCGGCACCTTCCCGTTCGCAGCCAGTGGCCGTGCCATGGCAGCCAACGATACCGGCGGTTTCGTGAAAGTCATCGCTGATGCCAAGACTGACCGCGTATTGGGCGTCCACGTAATTGGCCCGAGCGCTGCAGAACTGGTTCAGCAGGGCGCAATCGGTATGGAATTCGGCACCAGTGCCGAAGACCTGGGCATGATGGTTTTCTCCCATCCGACCCTGTCCGAAGCCTTGCACGAAGCTGCTCTGGCAGTGAATGGCGGCGCCATTCACATCGCCAACCGCAAGAAGCGTTAAGACAAGACAATAAGAAACCACGGCGGAAGGCCCGTCGTGAGCCTTGCGTGCAAGACTCACCGCGGAATGTCCGCCGGACGCAGCCTTGCGTAGTCTCACCGGCTATCCGGAACACCGGTTATCCGCAACGCTACGCAAGCAGCAGTCACAGGTGGTGCGGCACTTGAACGAGTGCAGCACCGAATGCGCAGTACCTAACGAAGACGGTAATAAGCATGAATCTTCACGAGTATCAGGGTAAGCAGCTGTTCGCTGAGTACGGCCTGCCAGTATCCCAGGGTTTCGCCGTAGACACCCCGGAAGCAGCAGCAGAAGCGTGCGACAAAATCGGCGGGACCGAATGGGTTGTCAAAGCCCAGGTTCACGCAGGTGGTCGCGGTAAAGCGGGCGGCGTCAAGCTGGTTCGCAGCAGAGAAGACGCCAAGGCATTCGCTCAACAGTGGTTGGGCAAGCGTCTGGTGACTTACCAGACTGACGCCAATGGCCAGCCAGTCACCAAGATCCTGGTTGAGTCGTGCACTGATATCGCTAAAGAGCTGTACCTGGGCGCTGTCGTTGACCGTTCGAGCCGTCGCATCGTGTTCATGGCTTCCACCGAAGGTGGCGTGGACATCGAGAAAATCGCTCACGACACTCCAGAAAAAATTCTGAAAGCCACTATCGATCCACTGGTTGGCGCTCAGCCATTCCAGGGTCGCGAGCTGGCATTCCAGTTGGGTCTGGAAGGCAAGCAAGTTGCTCAGTTCGCCAAGATCTTCGTCGGTCTGGCCAAGCTGTTCAAGGATCACGACCTGGCTCTGCTGGAAGTGAACCCGCTGGTGATCAAGGCTGACGGCGATCTGCATTGCCTCGACGCCAAGATCAACATCGACGCCAACGCCATGTACCGTCAGCCTAAGCTGAAAACTTTCCACGATCCGTCGCAAGACGATCCGCGCGAAGCGCACGCTGCCAAGTTCGAACTGAACTACGTAGCACTGGAAGGCAACATCGGTTGCATGGTCAACGGTGCTGGCCTGGCCATGGGTACCATGGACATCGTCAACCTGCATGGCGGCAAACCTGCCAACTTCCTCGACGTGGGCGGCGGTGCTACCAAAGAACGCGTTACCGAAGCGTTCAAGATCATCCTGTCCGACACTAACGTCGCTGCAGTATTGGTCAACATCTTCGGCGGCATCGTTCGTTGCGACATGATTGCCGAAGGCATCATCGGCGCAGTGAAAGAAGTTGGCGTGAAAATCCCGGTTGTTGTTCGCCTTGAAGGCAACAACGCTGAGCTGGGCGCTAAAGTACTGGCAGAAAGCGGTTTGAACATCATCGCTGCTACCAGCCTGACCGACGCTGCTCAACAAGTTGTCAAAGCTGCGGAGGGCAAATAATGAGCGTCCTGATCAATAAAGACACCAAAGTTATCTGCCAGGGTATTACCGGTTCGCAAGGTAGTTTCCACACCCAGCAAGCCATCGAATACGGCACCAAGATGGTCGGTGGCGTTACTCCGGGCAAGGGCGGCACCGAGCACCTGGGTCTGCCAGTGTTCAACACCGTGAAAGACGCTGTTGCTCAAACTGGCGCGACTGCCAGCGTGATCTACGTACCAGCTCCTTTCTGCAAGGACTCCATCCTGGAAGCGGCATTCGGCGGCATCAAGCTGATCGTTTGCATCACCGAAGGCATTCCTACCCTGGACATGCTGGACGCTAAAGTTAAGTGCGACGAGCTGGGCGTAGTCCTGATCGGCCCTAACTGCCCAGGCGTGATCACTCCAGGCGAATGCAAGATCGGCATCATGCCAGGTCACATTCACTTGCCAGGCAAGGTCGGTATCGTTTCCCGTTCCGGCACCCTGACCTACGAAGCTGTGAAGCAGACTACTGACGCCGGTTTCGGTCAGTCGACTTGCGTCGGCATCGGCGGTGACCCGATCCCGGGTTCGAACTTCATCGACATCCTGAAGCTGTTCCAGGAAGACCCGAAGACCGAAGCGATCGTAATGATCGGTGAGATCGGCGGTTCGGCTGAAGAAGAAGCGGCTGCCTATATCAAGGCACACGTGACCAAGCCGGTTGTTTCCTACATCGCTGGTGTGACTGCCCCTGCGGGCAAGCGCATGGGCCATGCTGGCGCAATCATCTCTGGCGGCAAGGGTACTGCAGACGAGAAGTTTGCTGCCCTGGAAGACGCAGGCGTGAAAACCGTGCGTTCGCTGGCAGACATCGGCAAGGCTTTGTCCGAGCTGACCGGTTGGGCGATCAAATAAGCCACGTGCTTAGCTGACGCTTCACCAAACAAAGGCCACCTTCGGGTGGCCTTTGTCGTTTCCGGGGTTTCACCCGGCCCCTGTGGCGAGGGGGCACGCCGCCGTTGGGTTGCAGAGCAACCCCAAACCGAAGATCGCGTTACCTCAGGTAGATCCAGTTGTTCGGTTGCGACTGCTGCGCAGCCGAACGGGGGCAAGCTCCCTCGCCTCAGGTCCTTGTGCGGGTAATTAAAATACGTAAACGCGACATCGCAATGTCGCGTATCGGAATGTTCGCCCTCTAACAGTGCGTTTGTCAGGCAAATTCGTTAGGCTAGCAGCCATTTTTGCGCCCGCAGCCCACAAGGCAGCTACGCGCTGAACGGGTCGGCCCTATGCGGATCGACAGCATTTCCCTCACCCACAAGGGAAATCCCTCTCTAAATTCCGATTCAGTAGTGTGGTATTTCCTTAATGAAAGTGTTGAAAGGCCAGGACATTCTGGCACTTGGTTTTATGACGTTTGCCCTGTTCGTCGGGGCCGGCAATATCATCTTCCCGCCTATCGTCGGTTTGCAGTCCGGGCCTCATGTCTGGATGGCGGCGCTGGGTTTCCTGATCACCGCAGTCGGTTTGCCAGTGATCACCGTGGTCGCGCTGGCCAAGGTCGGCGGTGCAATGGATGCCTTGAGCAGCCCGATCGGTAAAATCGCCGGCGGCATTCTCGCCGCTGCGTGCTACCTGGCGGTCGGCCCGTTGTTCGCCACCCCGCGCACCGCCACGGTGTCGTTCGAAGTGGGCCTGGCGCCCCTGACCGGCGAGAGCCCGCTGGCGCTGTTCCTCTACAGCTCGGTGTACTTCCTGCTGGTGTTCTTCATTTCGCTCTATCCGGGTCGTCTGCTCGACACCGTAGGACGTTTCCTCGCACCGCTGAAGATTATTGCCCTGGCCGTTCTCGGCATTGCGGCGTTTGCGCTGCCGGCCGGTGACATCGGCACGGCCACGCCTGAATACGTCGCGGCGCCGTTCTCCCAAGGCTTCATCAATGGTTACCTGACCATGGATACCCTGGGCGCATTGGTGTTCGGCATCGTCATCGTCAACGCGATCCGCTCGCGTGGCGTCGAGTCGCCAGCACTGATCACCCGTTACGCGATCATCGCCGGGATGATTGCCGGCGTCGGTCTGGCGCTGGTTTACGTCAGCCTGTTCCGCCTCGGCTCGAGCAGCCACGAAGTCGCCGCCGGTGCTGCAAATGGCGCGGCAGTGCTGCACGCTTACGTGCAACACACCTTCGGTTCGCTGGGCAGCGGCTTCCTCGCTGTGCTGATTTCGTTGGCATGTCTGGTTACAGCCGTTGGCCTGACCTGCGCTTGCGCCGAATACTTCAGCCGGGTGCTGCCACTGTCCTACAAGACATTGGTCATTATCCTCGCGGTGTTCTCGCTGTTTGTCTCCAACCTGGGCCTGACCAAGCTGATCGCGTTCTCGATCCCGGTGCTGACCGCGATCTATCCGCCGTGCATCGTCCTGGTCGCGCTGAGCTTCTGCAAAGACTTCTGGCGCGAACAGGGGCGCATCGTTGGCCCGGTGATGCTGGTGTCGTTTATCTTCGGCCTGATCGACGCGCTGAAAGGCGCAGGTCTGGCGGACTGGATGCCGGCGCAGCTGACTGATTTGCCGCTGAGCGAGCAAGGCCTGGCGTGGCTGGTGCCGTCGGTGATGACCCTGGTGGTCGCGGCCGTGTGCGATCGCCTGCTCGGCAAGCGCGCCGAAGCGTTGGCCTGAACCTGAGCGCCCGCCACGAGCGGGTCATCGGTTCAAACAGAAATGCCCCGTATCAATCGATACGGGGCATTTTTTATGCGCCTGAGGCAGTGTCTTTTCCCACTAACCGACGTCGAAGCACTGCCGACATCCGATATGGGATGGCTGTTGTGGCGAGGTGGCTTGCCCCCGTTGGGTCGCGAAGCGTCCCTTGAGGTTTTTGGGCCTGCTGCGCAGTCCAGCGGGGGCAAGCCCCCTCGCCACACAGGCCCGCTCCCACGCGGTTTCGCCGTACCGATCTCACATCACAAGGACCTGCATGTCGTTCATCCACGCCAACCTGATCCATCTGCTCGCCGCGTTGTGGTTTGTCATCTGCTGGGGCGGCTATACCCGATACGCGACGTGGAAGGGCCGCGACACCGCGTGCCTGGCCAGCGTGCTGCACCTGTACCGCGAAGACTGGATGCGCCGCATGCTCCTGCGCGACAACCGCATCGCCGACGCCAGCGTGATCGGCAACCTGGAGCGCAACGCCTCGTTCTTCGCCTCAAGCACCTTGATTATCCTCGCCGGTATTCTCACCGTGCTCGGCGCCTCCGAGCGCGCAGTGTCGCTACTCGCCGACATCCCGATGGTGCAGCAGGCCTCGCAAGGCATGTCCGAGATCAAATTGCTGTGCCTGGCGATGGTGTTCGTCTACGCGTTTTTCACCTTCAGTTGGTGCATGCGCCAATACAACTTCGCCGCGATCCTCGTCGGCTCGGCGCCGATGATCGGCGAGCGACATGTTTCCGAGCAGGAGCGCAAAGCCTTTGCGGCACGCGCAGCGCGGGTCATCTCGATGGCCGCCAACCAGTTCAACTTCGGCCTGCGTTCCTATTACTTCGGCATGACCATGCTGGCGTGGTTCGTCAGCCCGTGGTTATTCATGTTGATGAGCACCGGCGTGGTGTTGGTGTTATACCGTCGCGAGTTTCATTCCGACGTTCTCGACGTGATGGTCTATACCCCTACAGAGGCACCCTTGCCCGACGCCAATAAAGAGGCCGCTTGATGAGTATTCCGTTCTGGTGTGTGTTTATCAGCGCACTGCTGATTTATGTAGCGCGTATGCCCGTGGCCAAAGCCATGAAAGAGCAGGGCGGTTACAACAACAATCTGCCGCGTCAGCAACAGGCGCAACTGACCGGTTTCGGCGCCCGCGCACTGGCGGCGCATCAAAACAGTATTGAGGCGTTTATTCTGTTTGCCGTCGGCGTGCTGATGGCGCATACCACGCAAACGGCGGGATGGCTGATTGATTCGCTGGCAATCATCTTTGTGATTGCACGCATCATCTACTTGCTGTGCTATTGGGGCGATCTGGCGTGGCAACGCAGCCTGGTATGGCTGGTCGGCTTGATCTGTTCGTTATTGCTGATGATTAGTCCGACTTTTAGAACGGTGTTGCTCTAACGCGACAAATAACAGGCAAAAGAAAACCCGCACCAGGCGGGTTTTCTTTTATCACGCTAAAAACGACTTAGTTTTTAGGTGCTTCTACTGGAGCGGCTGGAGCTACAGGGGCAGTGCCTTCCTGAGCGGCAGCTTTGTTCGATTCAGCCTGATCTTTGGCTGCTTCGGCGTTTTCTTTCGCCGCGTCGTTCACTTTATCCTGAGCTTCGTTCATTTTTTCCTGAGCTTGCTCAGCATGTTGGTTGGCATCTTGAGCTTTGTCCTCGGATTTTTTATCGCAAGCAGCGAGACCGAGGGAAGCGGTCAACATCAAGGCAATAGCTAAAGTCTTACGCATGGGGTGTATCTCCTTATGGATATTATCTACTGGCCTTTCGAGCTCAGGCGTCAGCGATAAGTTCCTCATTTCACACAGATATATAAGTTTTTATCCGGCGGAACTTTTACAGCACCCACCGACGCTTTACCAGCGAACTAAAAAGAGTTTTCCTCAAATGGCCGAAAACCCCGTTTTTGAGCGTGCGACGCGCTTTTTATCAGCATTGAGACACTGCCAGGTACTCGGTTTGCGCGTGCACAGCGCTAGTGAAGATGGACTAACGGTAGTCCTTCCTTACAGCCCGCAAATCGTCGGCAATCCACAAACCGGAGTCATTCACGGCGGCGCGTTGACCTCGCTGATGGACACCGCGTGCGGCATGTCGACTTTGTGCGTGTTGCCGGAATTCGAAGTGTGCCCGACCCTCGATCTGCGCATCGACTACATGCACGCCGCCGAACCGCATAAAGATGTCTACGGTTTCGCCCAATGTTATCGGGTGACCACCGACGTGATCTTCGCTCGAGGTTTTGCTTATCAGGACGATCCCGAGCAGCCCATCGCGCATGTCGTCGGCACCTTCATGCGCATGGGCAAAGGCATCAAGGGCACTAAAGGCTTCGGCGGTGTGGTTGCAGGGGAGAAGAAATGAGCGATTCGTTCAAGGAGCAACTGCAACAAGCGCACGAGCAGGGCGACTACGCTTCGCTGCTGCACCTGATTCCCTACGCCAAGCTGATTGGCATTGAATGCTCGCGGGTCGGCGATGAGCTGCTGTTTCGTTTGCCGGCGAACAAGGACAACATTGGTAACCCTTTATTACCGGCAATCCATGGCGGGGTGATTGCCGGGTTCATGGAGCTGTCGGCGGCGTTGCATTTGCTGATTTTTACCGGTTCGCCGGGTGTGCCGAAGATCATCGACTTTTCCCTCGATTACCTGCGCGCCGGGCAGTTTCGCGATACTTGGGCGCGTTGCCAGGTGTGTCGGCAGGGACGGCGCGTGGCGAATGTGGCGGTTACAGCGTGGCAAAGCACCGAAGCCGAGCCGATTGCCACTGCGCGCGGGCATTTCAAAATCGAAGAGCCCTTGAAATCCTGAACTCAGCCCCAAACTCTGATGACAACCCGCCGTCGACCCTGAAGGTCGCGGCCACTGCCATCTGATTGGAGTTTGATGACCATGAGTGTGGAAACTCAAAAGGAAACCCTGGGCTTCCAGACCGAGGTGAAGCAACTGCTGCACCTCATGATCCATTCGCTGTATTCCAACAAGGAAATTTTCCTTCGCGAATTGATCTCGAACGCCTCTGACGCTGTCGACAAATTACGTTTCGAAGCCCTGTCCAAGCCTGAGTTGCTGGAAGGTGGCGCCGAACTGAAAATCCGTGTGAGCTTCGACAAAGACGCGAAAACCGTCACCCTCGAAGACAACGGCATCGGCATGAGCCGCGAAGACGCGATCACCCACTTGGGCACCATCGCCAAGTCCGGCACTGCTGATTTCATGAAACACCTGTCCGGCGATCAGAAGAAGGATTCGCACCTGATCGGTCAGTTCGGCGTCGGTTTCTACTCTGCATTCATCGTTGCCGACAAAGTTGACGTGTTCAGCCGTCGTGCCGGCGCTGCTGCGAGCGAAGGCGTGCACTGGTCGTCGAAAGGCGAGGGCGACTTCGAAGTGGCCACCGTCGACAAAGCCGAGCGCGGCACCCGCATCGTCCTGCACCTGAAATCCGGTGAAGATGAGTTCGCCGACGGCTACCGTCTGCGCAACATCATCAAGAAATACTCCGACCACATCGCTTTGCCGATCGAGCTGCCGAAAGAAGTGGCTGCCGCTGAAGGCGAAGAGCAGCCAGCCGTTGAGTGGGAAACCGTCAACCGTGCCAGCGCCCTGTGGACCCGTCCTCGTACCGAGATCAAGGACGAGGAATACCAGGAGTTCTACAAACACATCGCTCACGATTTCGAAAATCCGCTGAGCTGGAGCCACAACAAGGTCGAAGGCAAGCTCGAATACAGCTCGCTGCTCTACGTGCCGACCCGTGCGCCGTTCGACCTGTACCAGCGTGAAGCGCCGAAAGGCCTGAAGCTGTACGTGCAGCGCGTGTTCGTGATGGATCAGGCCGAGTCGTTCCTGCCGCTGTACCTGCGCTTCATCAAAGGCGTGGTCGATTCCAACGACTTGTCGCTGAACGTGTCGCGGGAAATCCTGCAGAAAGATCCGATCATCGATTCGATGAAATCGGCGCTGACCAAGCGTGTTCTCGACATGCTGGAAAAACTGGCGAAGAACGAGCCTGAGCAATACAAAGGCTTCTGGAAAAACTTCGGTCAGGTCATGAAAGAAGGCCCGGCAGAAGATTTCGCCAACAAAGAAAAAATCGCCGGCCTGCTGCGTTTTGCCTCCACTCAGGGCGAAGAAGGCGAGCAAGTGGTCGGTCTGGCCGATTACCTGGCGCGCGCCAAGGAAGGTCAGGACAAGATCTACTACCTGACCGGCGAGACTTACGCGCAAGTCAAAAACAGCCCGCACCTGGAAGTCTTCCGCAAGAAAGGCATCGAAGTGCTGCTGCTGACCGACCGCATCGACGAGTGGCTGATGAGCTACCTCAGCGATTTCGACGGCAAGAGCTTTGTCGACGTGGCGCGCGGTGATCTGGACCTCGGCAATCTGGACTCGGAAGAGGACAAGAAAGCTGCGGAAGAAGTCGCCAAGTCCAAAGAAGGTCTGGTTGAGCGTCTGAAAACCGCACTGGGCGATTCCGTCGCTGAAGTCCGGGTTTCCCATCGTCTGACCGATTCCCCGGCGATTCTCGCGATTGGCGAGCAAGACCTGGGCCTGCAAATGCGTCAGATCCTTGAGGCGAGCGGGCAGAAGGTTCCGGATTCGAAGCCGATTTTCGAATTCAACCCGGCGCATCCGTTGATTGAGAAACTCGACGCCGAACAGAGCGACGAGCGCTTCGGCGACCTGTCGCACATCCTGTTCGATCAAGCGGCCCTGGCGGCCGGCGACAGCTTGAAAGACCCGGCAGCCTATGTGCGCCGTCTCAACAAGCTGTTGGTTGAACTGTCGGTTTAACCGAGCTGCAAAAAAAACCCGCTTCGGCGGGTTTTTTTGTTTCTGCCCTTGGGCGCTTTTCGCGTAGGGATTTCATTGTGTCGGCGTCAGTGCCGGCCTCATCGCGAGCAGGCTCACTCCTACCCTGGAATGCGTTCCCCCGTAGGAGCGAGGCTTGCCCGCGAAGGCAATGTCATTGACACCCCATCTCGGAGCAAGCCTGCTCGCGATGGCGCACTAACGGACGCCGACGATCTCACGGCAACTCGATCCGCTCACTTTCCCCCGGCACCGTCGGCCAATCCCCGGCCGCCCAGCGCCGCCGCGCTTCATCGATCGCGGCCGGATCGCTCGCAACAAAATTCCAGTTGATCCGCCGTGGCCCGTCCAGCGCAGCGCCGCCAAACAGCACCGCATGGCAATCGCTCTCGGCGAACAACGTCATCTCTTCACCCGTCGGCAACACCACCAGCGAATGCGCTTCAACCGCCTCGCCATCAAGCTGCACTTCACCGTCCAGCACATACAGCGCGCGCTCTTCATGCTCGGTCGGGATCAGCAAAGTCGTCGCGGTCTGCAGGTGCAGTTCCGCGTACAGCGTAGGAGAAAGCACTGGCACCGGCGATTCCAGGCAAAAGCCTGACCCGGCAATCATCCGAATCTTCACCCCAAGGTTATCGCTGACCGGCAACGTCGCTGCCGGGTGATGGCTGTAATGCCCCGGACCCTGCTCGTGCTCCTTGGGCGACGCCAGCCAAACCTGCAAGCCATGCATTGAAAAGCCGCTTTCCTGCAGCGCTTGCGGCGTGCGCTCGACATGCGCAATCGCGCTGCCAGCCGTCATCCAGCTGACATCGCCGGCGTCCACTACCTGGTCGGAGCCGAGGCTGTCCTTGTGCTGGAGTTGCCCAACAAACAAATAGGTGAGAGTCGACAGACCAATGTGCGGATGTTGGCGGATGTTCATGCCCCGGCCCGGCGGATAGCGGGTTTCGAGCATGTGATCGAAAAACACGAAAGGCCCGACACTGCGGCATTTGGCTGAGGGTAGTGGACGAAGAATCGGCTGACCTTCGACATCTTCGGCGCGGGGGCGAATCACGAGCGGAGTGTTCATGTTGCATTCCAGGCTGAGCGGGTGATGCGTGGAGCATAACCCGCTCGCGCAGCCCGTGCCGCTACTGGCTGAAAGCGCCTTCGGACAGATGGGTTTCGATGCTCACTTCGGAGGTGGTCATCAATTTGTGCACCGGGCAGCGATCAGCCACGCGGTGCAGCTCTTCGCGCTGGGCGTCGGTGAGCACGCCTTTGAGCGTCAGTTTGACGTGCAGCGCATATTTGCCCTGCTGTTCCTGGCTGTTGTCGCGCTTGACCTCGACGGTGACGCCGGTCAGCGGAATGTCTTTTTTCTTCGCATACATCTTCAGCGTCAGTGCCTTGCAGGCACCCAGCGCGGCGTCGAAATAGTCGTGAGGCTCCGGCGCCGTGCCTTCGCCGCCGGCCGTGGTCGGCACATCGGCAAAGAGTTCGTGGTCATCGATCTGGACGCTGTGACGAAAACCTTCACTGGAAACGGTATTAACGGTAACAGTCATGGGAAACCTCATCGGCAGTAGGAAAAGTCATTCGATCAAAAAAGGACCCTGAAGTTATAGAGCATCTGTGCTGTTCTGCGTTCCACTTTCCTGCTCGATGAACCCTGATCAGCGCCGCGCGGTCTATCACGCTAATGCCCCCGGAGATTCCCCGTGCCCCAGTCCCGCCTGAGCCTCGCCTGCCTGTTGACGCTGAGCAGCGTCTTTCTATCGCCAAGCCATGCCCACGCTCGCGAATATGCCTACAGCGATGCACACCTGCATTACGTGGATTTTTTCCAGGAAAGCGCCGGCATGCCGAAATTGCTCCAGGCGATGTCGGAAAATTCCATCGATCACGTAATGATTTCCGGCATTCCGGTGGCGAAAAAGTGGCACGAAGACGAACCGAAGCGCCCGCGCTATTACGCCGGGGATGACGCCGATGCGTACTGGTACAGCGCGACCGACGTGATTGTCGCCGCTGCCGTGAACAAGCTCACCCCGGAGCAGCGCCAGCGTTTTCACCCCTTCCTGTCCGGCTTCAATCCCAACGACAAGAACTCGGCGGCGCACATCCAGCGCATGCTCGATCTCAATCCGGGGCTGTGGCAGGGCATCGGCGAAGTGTTTACCCGCCACGACGACCTGACCGCGTTGACCTCCGGCGACACGCCGCGCGCCAACAACGAGGCGATGACGCGGATTTATCACCTCGCC
The DNA here is from genome assembly GCF_002836905.1 of Pseudomonas sp. 43NM1. NCBI lineage: Bacteria > Pseudomonadati > Pseudomonadota > Gammaproteobacteria > Pseudomonadales > Pseudomonadaceae > Pseudomonas > Pseudomonas sp. 43NM1. The sequence continues at coordinate 39,051 of NZ_MKGS01000134.1, forward strand.
GCCGAGAACGACTTGCCGGTGATGCTGCATTCCAACATCACTTCCAAACGTGAGAAAAATCCGCTGTACCTCGCGGAAATCGAAGAGCCGCTGCGCAATCACCCGCACACGCGGTTCATCTGGGCGCACGCCGGCACCAGCGCGGAAATCCATCGCCATCAGACCCAACTGGATTTTCTTCTGCCGACCCTCACGCGGATGCTGGAGGCCTACCCGAATCTGTTTATCGACCTGTCGTGGAGCATGCTCACGCCGTACTTGCTGGACGAGCAGGGCAAACCCCGGGAAGAGTGGCTGAGGCTGGTGGAGCGCCATCCGGATCGCTTCATGATCGGCTCGGACGTGGTCGGACGTTTCAACAAGCTCGGTAAGGAAATTCGCAGCTTCGACCCGTTCCTCGACGCCTTGCCGGAAGACGTCGCGCGTAAAGTCGCGCGCGACAACTTCCTCGCGATCCTGCCGCGCGCGGTGCGCTAAGTCCGCCGCGCGCAGCGATGCACACCGATGTTCGGAGTAGCAAACCGTTCCAATATGTCCTTTTGATCTTACGCAAATCGCTTTGGGGCCGATAACGTCTAGAGCAGCCCGCTGCAGGGATGATGCAGATTCATTCGGAAGGAACCAGAACAATGAGCATTCGAAGCCTCAATATCGCCCCGCGCGCGGCCATCGGGTTTGGCCTGTTGGCGTTGATGGTGTTTGGTCTGGGCGCGTTTGCCTTGCTGCAAATGTCGAACATGCGCGCGCAGTCCGATCAGGTCGATAACAACTGGCTGCCCAGCGTGATAGCAGTCGGCGAAATGAGTCAGGACATGCTGCGGTTGCGCGCCTTGACCATGCGTCTGCTGATCAACCGCGACCCGCAGGCGCTGGAGCAGAATGTCGGCAAACTCAACGAACTGAAAAGCTCGCTCGGCCAAGCGCAGCAGCGTTATGAAGCGTTGATCGCGTTGCCCGAAGAGCGCGCACTGTTTGATCGCTTCAAAGCCTCCGAGCAGAAGTATCTGGAATTTCAGGACAAAGTGATGGGCCTGTCCGCGCAGGGTCAGGTTGCCGATGCGGCGGCGATTCTGAATGGCGAAATGAGCCCGTTGGCTGACGAAATCGCCGTGACCCTGAAAGCGCTGGTCGAACTGAACAAACACAATGCCACCCTCGCCACTGAAGCCGCGCGGCTGGTGTTCAGCAACTCGCGGGTCTGGGTCGGCGTGATGGTAACGATTGCCGCGTTGATGACCATTGGCCTGGCGTTGCTGCTGACGCGCAGCATCGTCCTGCCGTTGGCGCAGTCGTTGCGCGTCGCCGAAGTGGTCGCGGGCGGTGACTTGACCGGCGACATTCGCATCACCGGCAAGGACGAACCGGCGCGGCTGCTTCAAGCGCTGAAAAGCATGCAGCACAACCTGCGCGACACCATTCGGCGCATCTCCGACTCGTCCAGTCAGCTGGCCTCGGCCTCCGAAGAACTCAGTTGCGTCACTGAAGACGCCACGCGCGGGTTGCATCAGCAGAGCCTGGAAATCGAGCAGGCCGCCACGGCGGTCAATCAGATGACGGCGGCGGTGGAAGAAGTAGCGAGTAACGCGGTGGCGACCTCCGAGGCCTCGCGGGAATCCGACCGCATTGCCCAGCATGGCCGCGCGCAGGTGCATCAAACGGTGCTGTCGATCGAATCGCTGGCGGACGATGTCACCGCCAATGCCACGCAGGTCGAGGATCTGGCGCAGAAGGTTTATGGCATCAGCAAAGTGCTGGATGTGATTCGCTCGATTGCCGAGCAGACCAATTTGCTCGCACTCAACGCCGCCATCGAAGCGGCCCGGGCGGGCGATGCCGGGCGCGGATTTGCTGTGGTGGCCGATGAGGTGCGGGCGCTGGCGCACCGCACGCAGCAGTCGACTCAGGAAATCGAGCAGATGATCAGCGGCATTCAGCAGGGCACCGATTCGGCGGTCAGCTCGATGCAGCAGAGCAACAGTCGCGCGCGCTCGACCCTGGAAGTGGCGAAAGCGGCGGGCATCGCGCTGGAGGAGATTGCCTCGGCGTTTACCCTGATCAACGAGCGCAACACGGTGATTGCCAGCGCTTCGGAAGAGCAGGCGGCTGTGGCGCGCGAGGTTGATCGCAATCTGATGAACATCCGCGATCTGGCGTTGCAAACCTCGGCGGGGGCGAATCAGACCAGCGCAGCGAGCCAGGAACTGTCGCGGCTGGCGGTGGATTTGAACAGCATGGTGGCGCGGTTTTCTGTCTGACCCATACCAGACAACGCACCAACCCCTGTAGGAGTGAGCCTGCTCGCGATAGCGGTGTTTCATTCAACACATGTGTTGGCTGACCCGACGTTATCGCGAGCAGGCTCACTCCTACAGGGTTGGTGTGTAATCCGGATTGCCCATCCGCAGGCGAAAAAAAGCCCCGCATTTGCGGGGCTTTTCATTTCACACGGATCAGTTGCCTTTGACAGCCTTGCCGTTGACCGTGCCGTCGAGGAGCATGATGTTGTACTCCTTGCCGTCGGTTTCAACTTGTTGCAGGCGGACCAGCAGGTAATCCCAGTCTTTCGCAAACCACATCACGGTGATGCGCTTGCTTTGCGTCGGGTCGCGTACGCGCTCGACTTTGATTGCATCGATCTGGCCAGCCTTGGTCTCGACTTTTTCCGCACCCAGCACGCGGAAGTCATAAGTATCGATCTCGCCGTCATCGACGACCTGATAGCTCATGCTTTTCTTGCCGGCGGCGACGTCATGTTGCAGCGCCAACTGGTAAGTGGATTTGTCGACCATGCCGCGGTTCAGCGGGATCTTGACCGCGTCGCCACGATCGGTGCCGGTGACCATTTTGGTCGCCCAGTCGAAGTCCAGATCAGCCTTTTTCGCTTTGCCCAGACCGCCACGTTCGAAGTGGTAGGACTGCGGCAGCAGCGTGTCTTTGTCCAGGGTCAGGGTGCTTTCTTCGCTCAGGCTGGCGATCATCATCGACGCCTTGAAGCTGAGCTTCCAGACGCCGTTGGCTTCCTTGGTCAGGCTGCGTTCGGCGGTGCCGCTCATGGGCAGCTGTTTCCAGTCGGCGGTGTAGCTGGCGGAGAACGGTTGAAGGTCTGCCGCCTGTGCCAGAGGCAGTGCAAACAAAGCGCAAGCGAAGAGCAGGGCGCGACGCATAAAATCTCCTAGGTACGAATCAAGTGGCCGCTGGCCGCGAGTAACTGTCCATCCAGTAAGGCACCGTGTTCGCCGAGGGCCAGACGACCCTCGGCAAACCAGCGTACGGCCAGCGGGTAGATCAGGTGTTCCTGAACATGAACCCGCTGCGCCAGACTCTGTGGCGAATCGTGCAACTCTACCGGTATTACTGCCTGTACGACCAGAGGTCCGCCATCGAGTTCCTCGGTGACGAAATGCACAGAGCAGCCGTGCTCGGCGTCTCCGGCCTCCAGCGCGCGCTGGTGAGTGTGTAACCCTTTGTATTTGGGCAGCAGCGAAGGATGGATATTGAGCAGGCGACCCGCGTAGTGGCGCACGAAGTCAGCGCTGAGAATGCGCATGAATCCGGCGAGTACCACGAGTTTGGGGTTGAAGGCGTCGATCAGTTCGATCAGCGCGGCATCGAAGGCCTCGCGGCCCTCGAAAGCCTTGTGATCCAGCGAGCGGGTGGCAATCCCCGCATCTCTGGCGCGTTGCAGGCCGAAGGCGTCGGCGCGGTTGGAAATCACCGCAGCGATGCGGACCGGGCTGTCGCCGGTCCGCGTGCTGTCGATCAAGGCCTGCAAGTTACTGCCGGTGCCGGACAGCAGCACCACCACATCACACGTGGCGGACATCCGCTCTTGCATCAGTGGGCCTTAAGGTTATTCAGTACGACCTGCGCCGCGCCTTCGGCAGCGGTGGAGATCTGGCCGATGACCCAAGGTTGCTCGCCGGCTTCACGCAGCACATTCAGTGCGGTTTCGACGTGTTCCTGGCCAACACAGATGACCATGCCGACGCCGCAGTTGAGCACGCGGTGCATTTCGTTTTCGTCAACGTTGCCTTGCTCTTGCAGCCAGTCGAACACGGCCGGGCGAGTCCAGCTTGCGACGTCAACCACTGCTTGTGCGCCTTTTGGCAGAACGCGCGGGATGTTGTCGAGCAGGCCGCCACCGGTGATGTGCGCCATGGCTTTGACCGCGCCGGTGTCTTTGATCAGCTTGAGCAGCGGCTTCACGTAGATGCGGGTCGGAGCCATCAGCAGGTCGGTCAGCGGTTTGCCGTCGAGCTGGATGTTTTCGATGTCGGCACCGGACACTTCGATGATCTTGCGGATCAGCGAGTAGCCGTTGGAGTGCGGGCCGGACGATGGCAGGGCGAGCAGGGCGTCACCGGCAGCGACTTTCGAACCGTCGATGATTTCGGATTTTTCCACAACGCCGACGCAGAAACCGGCCAGGTCGTAGTCTTCGCCTTCGTACATGCCAGGCATTTCTGCGGTTTCGCCGCCAACCAGCGAGCAGCCGGACAGTTCGCAGCCAGCGCCGATGCCGGTCACGACCTGGGTCGCGGTTTCGACATTGAGCTTGCCGGTGGCGTAGTAATCAAGGAAGAACAGCGGCTCGGCGCCGCACACCACCAGGTCGTTGACGCACATGGCGACCAGGTCGATGCCGATGCTGTCGTGCTTGTTCAGGTTCAAGGCCAGACGCAGCTTGGTGCCGACGCCGTCAGTACCGGAAACCAGCACAGGCTGCTTGTAGCCGGCCGGGATTTCGCAGAGGGCGCCGAAACCGCCCAGGCCGCCCATGACTTCCGGGCGCGCAGTGCGCTTGGCGACGCTCTTGATGCGTTCGACCAATGCTTCACCGGCATCGATGTCTACACCGGCGTCCTTGTAGCTCAGGGAGGGTTGCTTGCTCATGATCCAGGCCTTTAGGGGGGATTCAGGGGTAACGACCGAGTTCAGCGGGAACGCCGAATCGATGGGGCGATTGCCTCACGCGCGATTCGGACAGTGCCCGGTTGTAGCCGGTCTGCGAAGGCGCGCGATTTTATCAGGCTTGAAGGGCAGCGGCCATCCTCGCGCCGACAGCAGGGGCATATCGGCCGAAAAAAACCGCGATTGGTCGTTTCACTTGCGCCGTGCAAGCCTGAACCAAGCCCGGTATAAGGTATCGCCATTAACCGTCTATCGTTAGCACAGTGCGAAAAACTCTCGGGGTCCGGTGAATGTTTTGCGCGGGGCGATGGTCACAGCCTTGCTCAATGTATTCACGCGGCCCGTTCCAGCCGCTCTTGTCGTCAGGAATCTTCCATGCGTTTTTTTTCTAAATCCCTATTTGTCGCCGGCTGTTTGTCACTGGTCAGCCTGGCGAGTCATGCCGAAAACGTCAAAGGCCTGTATCAGGTCCGCCAGCCCGTCAGCAGCCAGAGTCCCGAGGTCCGTGATCAAGCGACCCAGGAAGCGCTGGACACATTGGTGCTGCGCCTGACCGGCGATCCTAAAGCTGCACAGAATCCGGGGCTGGCGGCGATCCGCAAAGACCCGCAACAGATCATCAGCCAATACGGTTTTGATGCCGGGCCACCGGAAGTGCTGAAAGTCGACTTCGACCCGGCGACCACCGAAGCGGCGCTGCGCCGTGCCGGGTTGTCGCTGTGGGGCGCCAATCGCCCGTCGATCCTCGGCTGGTGGTTGAATGATTCCACCGAGGGTTCGAGCCTGGTCGGTGATGGTCAGTCCAGCGCCGCGCCACTGCGCCGCGCCGCGCAACATCGTGGTTTGCCATTGCGTTTGCCTTTGGCCGACCTGAGTGAACAATTGGTCGCGACTGCGCCAAATCTGGAAGGTAACGATGCAGCGCCGTTGCGCGATGCCTCGGAACGTTACAACGCCGACGCCTTGCTCGCCGTGCACGCCCATGAAGAGGGCGGTCAATGGCAGGCCAAATGGCATTTGTGGCTGGGTGATCAAAAAGAAGCGGGCAATGTGCAGGGCGCGGATCAAGCCGCCGTTGCCGATGCGGTGATGCTGGCGATCAGTCAGCGTCTGGCGCCACGCTTTGTGGTCAAGCCGGGCGTTGCGGGCGAACAGTTGCTGGAAGTGCAAGGCATGAATCTGGAGCGCTACGCGGCGCTGGGGCGTTTGCTCGATCCGTTCGGCGCGCGTCTGCAAAGCGTCGAGGGCGACCGGATTCTGTATCGGGTCAATGGCAGCGTCGAGCAACTGCGCTCGCAATTGTCGTTGGCGAAGTTGCAGGAGGTTCCGGCAGGTGAGGCTCCGGCGCCAGTGGTGCCGGTTCAGCCGGTGGCGGACGGTTCGGCGCCAGTGGCAGCGCCCGCGCCGGTTCCTGCCCCGGTGCCGAGCTTGCGATTCCGTTGGTAGGATTTTCTTTCTTTATATAGAAGCATATGGAGTGGTTCATGGCCGATACGCGGCGTTGGTTCTGGTTGGGTGGGGTTGTACTGCTCTGCGTGTTTGTCTGGCTGTTGCATCCGATTCTGACGCCGTTCCTGGTGGCGCTGCTGTTGGCTTATCTGTTCGATCCGCTGGTGGATCGGCTGGAGAAAGCCGGGCTGTCACGGACGTGGGGCGTTGTCGCGGTGTTTGCACTGTTTACGTTGATCTTCACCACATTGCTGTTGGTGCTGGTGCCGATGCTCGCCAAGCAGTTATTCCGCTTGTACGAGCTGACGCCGCAAATCCTCGATTGGCTGCAACACACCGCGTTGCCGTGGGCGCAGTCGAAATTTGGTCTGTCGGATAACTTCTGGAAGTTCGACAAGGTCAAAGCCGCGATCAGCGAACACATGGGCCAGACCACTGATATCGTCGGTGTCGTGCTCAGTCAGGCGACGGCGTCCGGGCTGGCATTGATCGGCTTGTTGGCCAATCTGGTGCTGATCCCGGTAGTCAGCTTCTACTTGCTGCGCGACTGGGACCTGATGATGGCGAAGATCCGCAGCCTGCTGCCGCGCGATCGTGAAGAGCGCGTGGTGCACCTGGCCGGCGAATGCCATGAAGTGCTCGGCGCGTTCGTGCGCGGGCAGTTGCTGGTGATGGTTGCGCTCGGCGTGATCTATGCGGCAGGCCTGATGGCGATCGGCCTGGAGCTGGGCCTGTTGATCGGCCTGATCGCTGGTCTGGCGGCAATTGTGCCGTACATGGGGTTTGTCATCGGCATCGGCGCGGCGTTGATTGCCGGGCTGTTCCAGTTCGGCGGCGACCTGTACCCGATGATCGGCATCGTCGCGGTGTTCATGGTCGGGCAAGCGCTGGAAGGCATGGTGCTCACGCCTCTGCTGGTCGGCGATCGTATTGGCCTGCACCCGGTAGCGGTGATCTTCGCGATCCTTGCTGGCGGCGAGCTGTTCGGTTTCACCGGCGTGCTGCTGGCGTTGCCAGTGGCGGCAGTGATCATGGTGCTGGTGCGCCATATGCATGATTTGTATAAAGATTCTGAGATCTACAGCGGCGCCGATGACCCCGAGCTTTAGCCGGGGTTGAGCGCGTGAGACGGCCGACCTGGTTCAGTATCAGGTCGGCCTGCTGGCTGTTGATGGCAGTCACCAGTGCCGCCAAAGAAACAGTCATGAAACCGGTGCGTTAACGCAAACCTTTGATTTTGCTTGTGGTCTGCCGCATTGTGCGGGCTGGCCCACGGGTATAAACTTCGCAAACTTTACACAGAGGCCACTAACGGTTCCTTTGGAACTGTTCAGTCAGCATGAAACCGATTCAGCTGCCCCTAGGTGTGCGTCTGCGTGACGACGCTACCTTTATCAATTACTACCCAGGCGCCAATGCCGCTGCACTCGGCTATGTCGAGCGGCTATGCGAAGCCGACGCCGGGTGGACCGAAAGCCTGATTTATCTCTGGGGCAAGGACGGGGTAGGGCGCACGCACTTGTTGCAAGCCGCGTGTCTGCGTTTCGAGCAGATGGGCGAGCCCGCCGTGTATCTGCCGCTGGCCGAGTTGCTGGATCGCGGCATCGAAATCCTCGACAACCTCGAACAATACGAACTGGTGTGCCTGGATGATCTGCAAGCCGTGGCCGGCCGCGCGGATTGGGAAGAGGCGCTGTTTCACTTGTTCAATCGTCTGCGTGACAGCGGTCGGCGTTTGCTGATTGCCGCCTCGACCTCGCCGCGTGAATTGCCGGTGAAGCTCGCGGATCTTAAATCGCGCCTGACCTTGGCACTGATTTTCCAGATGCGCCCGTTGTCCGATGAAGACAAACTGCGCGCCCTGCAATTGCGCGCATCGCGTCGCGGCTTGCACCTGACGGACGAAGTCGGGCATTTCATCCTGACGCGCGGCACGCGCAGCATGAGCGCGTTGTTCGAGCTGCTGGAACGCCTCGATCAGGCCTCGCTACAGGCCCAGCGCAAGCTGACCATTCCCTTCTTGAAGGAAACCCTCGGCTGGTAGCAAGTCCCGCTGATTCGGGCGCTTTAGCCGTTTTTGGTCTAAGGCAGACGGCACAAATCGCGCTTTCCTGCAGGGCTGCAGGCCGCGTAAACATGCAAAACGGGCTTTAGCGCTTAGATGTGCAGACGAAACCGGGAAGTCACATTAAGTTCGATTGAATTTGCAAATCGACTTGATAGCGGGCATAGTCTCGCCTTCTTTACAACTATCAGCCACGGTCGTGCCCATGCTAAATCGCTTCGCACCCCTCGTGCCTCTCGCACTCGTCACCCTGTTGTTCGGTTGCGCCAGCCACACCCCAGTGGTTGAACAAGCCCCGCAGCAGCAGGTTAAAAGCTCTGTTACCGCCCAATCTTCGGCTCGTTATCAAGAGCCTTTGTTCCTCGAAGAAACGGCCACCGAAAAAGAACTGGCGACCTTTGCCGACGGCAAGTCGTACCAGCTTCCGGTCCTTGCTGACAGCATCCTCGAACGCGGCATGTCCCTGATCGGTACTCGTTACCGTTTCGGCGGTACCTCTGAATCCGGTTTCGACTGCAGCGGTTTCATCGGTTATCTGTTTCGTGAAGAGGCCGGCATGAATCTGCCGCGCTCCACTCGCGAAATGATCAACGTGGACGCGCCGCTGGTTTCGCGCAACAATCTGAAACCTGGTGATTTGCTGTTCTTCGCCACCAATGGTCGTCGCGGTCGTGTCAGTCACGCCGGGATCTACCTCGGTGATGACCAGTTCATCCACTCCAGCAGCCGCAAAAGCGGTGGCGTACGAGTCGATAGCCTGGGCGACAGCTACTGGAGCAAAACCTTCATCGAAGCCAAGCGTGCACTCGCGATGGCACCGACTGTGGTCACCGCTCGAAAGTAAGCACACTTTATGTAGGGCGAACTTAAAGTCTTACTTGAAGTTTGGCGCATAAGCGCTAGAATCCTGATCTATTATTGATGGCAAACCGCCCGTGCCCAGCGCTGGCGGTTTTCTTTTCTGTCCTCCGACAGGAAAAAGCCGCAGCCAGATCAGGATGCTCTGCTTATGACGATGTCGGCCCGCCTCACCCTGATGCTCCTCGCAGCCCTGCTCAGCGGCTGCGCCAGTCGCACGCCACCGCCGCCCGCTGCGCCGGTGATTCGCGCGCCGATTGTGTTCGCGCCTGCGCAGTCTTTCTCTCCCGAAGCAGAAGACGTGTTGTTCCGCGCCCTCGGGCTCGTCGGCACGCCATATCGCTGGGGCGGCAACACGCCGGATTCCGGTTTCGATTGCAGCGGCTTGATCGGCTACGTCTACCGCGATGTCACCGGCATATCGCTGCCACGCACCACGCGCGAAATGATCGGCATGCAAGCGGCGAACGTCGGCAAGGAAGGCCTGCAGACCGGCGACCTGATCTTCTTCGCCACCAATGGCGGCTCGCAGGTCAGCCACGCCGGCATCTACGTCGGCGAAGGCCGCTTCGTTCATGCGCCGGCCACGGGCGGCACGGTCAAGCTCGACAGCTTGTCGAAAGCCTATTGGCAGAAGGCCTACCTGAGCGCCAAACGCGTGTTGCAACCTGAGCACCTGGCGCGTAATCAATAGGTTTTCTTCGCGGAGGTGTTGATGACCGCTCGCACGCTCAATCTCGACGATTCCCTCTATCAATACCTACTCGACGTTTCCCTCAGGGAAACGTCGCTGCTCAAGCGCTTGCGCGACGAAACCCAGGCGCTGCCGATGGCGCGCTGGCAAGTGGCGCCGGAGCAGGGGCAATTCCTCGCGTTACTGGTCAAACTCACCGGCGCCAAGCGCTTGCTGGAAGTCGGCACCTTCACCGGCTACAGCGCGTTGTGCATGGCGCAAGCGTTGCCCGATGACGGCTCGCTGATCTGCTGCGATATTGCCGGCGACTACAACGCCATCGCGCGCCGCTACTGGCAGGAGGCGGGCGTTGCCCAGCGTATCGATCTGCGCTTGGCGCCGGCGCTGGAAACCCTCGCCACGCTCGATCAGCCAGGGCAGTTTGACCTGATGTTCATCGACGCCGACAAAGCCAATTACCCCAACTACCTCGAACACGCCCTGCGCTTGCTGCGGGTCGGTGGTCTGGCAGTCTTCGATAACACGCTGTGGAGCGGGCGGGTGCTGGAAAGCAATCCCGAAAGCGCGGATACGCGGGCGATTCAAGCGTTGAATCGAGCGTTAAAAGAAGACCAGCGCGTGGACTTGTCGCTGCTGCCAATAGGCGACGGCCTGACCCTGTGCCGTAAACGCTAGACAATAAACACCGATCAACCTGTAGGAGTGAGCCTGCTCGCGATGACGGCGTTACAGTCAACACAGATGTTGAATGTTGAGGCCCCATCGCGAGCAGGCTCACTCCTACATGGGTTACGCGGTGGGGCGCAGACACCAATCAAAACTGTGGGAGCGAGCTTGCTCGCGATGACGGCCTAATATTCAACATTGATGTCGAATGTCATGGCCCCATCGCGAGCAAGCTCGCTCCCACATGCGTTATGCGCTGGCGCCGGGGTTACTTAACCGCCGAAACCCGCCACACCTTGTTCCCCACGTCATCAGCCACCAGCAAGCTGCCTTGCTGATCAATCACCACACCCACCGGGCGGCCCATGGCTTTTTCGTCTTTGTCGAGGAAGCCGGTCAGCACATCCACCGGTTGTCCGGTCGGTTTGCCGGCGGTGAACGGCACGAAAATCACTTTGTAGCCGCTGTACGGTTTGCGGTTCCAGGAGCCGTGCTGGCCGATGAATGCGCCGCTGGTGAACGACGGCAATTTGCTGCCCTCCGCAAACGTCAGGCCGAGCGAAGCGGTATGTGGGCCGACCGCGTAATCCGGGGCGATGGCTTTGGCCACCAGATCGGGGTTTTGCGGTTCGACGCGTACGTCGACGTGCTGCCCGTAATAGCTGAACGGCCAGCCATAAAACGCGCCGTCCTTGACCGAGGTGATGTAGTCCGGCACCAGATCGCTGCCGATCTCGTCGCGCTCGTTCACTGCCGTCCACAACGCGCCGCTGATAGGTTCCCAGCTCATGCCATTAGGGTTACGCAGGCCCGACGCGAAGATCCGGTGATTGCCGGTGGCGCGGTCGACTTCCCAGATGGCCGCGCGACCTTCTTCCTGGTCCAGGCCGTTTTCGCCGACGTTGCTGTTCGAGCCAACGGTCACGTACAGCTTGCTGCCGTCCTTGCTGGCAATGACGTTTTTGGTCCAGTGGTGGTTCAACGTGCCACCCGGCAAATCGACGACTTTGATCGGCTCGGACTTGATCGACGTTGCCCCGGATTCATAGTTGAAACGCAGCAAACGGTCGGTGTCGGCAACATACAAATCATTGCCGACCAGCGTCATGCCGAACGGCGAATTGAGGTTTTCCAGGAACACCGTGCGGGTTTCGGCGACGCCGTCGTGGTCCTGATCGCGCAGCAACGTGATGCGGTTGGCACTCGGCACGCCGGCACCGGCGCGGCCCATGACCTTCTCCATCACCCAGCCACGAATGCCTTTGCTGTCATCAGGTTTCGGCGGCGCGTTGGTTTCGGCCACCAACACATCACCGTTCGGCAGCACGTAGAGCCAGCGCGGGTGATCGAGGTTTTCGGCGAACGCGGCGACCTGGGTTCCGGCAGCAGCAGTCGGTTTGGCGCCGGCCGGCCAGCCGATCGCCGGGGCGATATTGACTGTCGGGATCAGGGTTTTGTTTGGTTCGGGCAACTTCGGCGATGGGCCGGTGCCGTCCGAGACTTGCAGGCTGGACGTCTCGCCGCAGGCAGCAATGCCTCCGGCGAGCGCGATGACAAAAACGAGCTGGGGCTTGCGCATGCTGACCTTCCCTATGAATGCACTGGTTTATTCATAGAGAAGCGAACCGCCGCGATGGTTCAACCCATCGACCCTAAGCAATCAACCCGTCAACCGCGCGCCTCTTTGAGCAGCACGGCGATCCCCGGGTGATAGTGGCCGCCCTCGTTGCGCAATTTGCGGTAGGCGTAAGGGAAATACCAGGCGACCGCGCACGTGTGTTCCTTTTGCAGATCGTCGAGCATGTCCTGCAATTCTTCCGGGGTGGCGCTTTGCTGCGGCTTGTGCGGCGCGACAAACAGACAGCCGAGTTTCAGGTCGCTGGCGTAGCTGATTCGCCTCGCGTCACTGGTGATATCGGCCAGTGCCTGGGTCAGATTCAAGCCGTTGACCTTCGGCCAGCGCTGGCTGGTCTGCAACCAGGCGCGTTCATCGCTGGTGGCAATCATCAAGTCGGCGCGGCCATTGCGGTCGCCATCCTCAGTCTGCTTGCGCGTCGGCGTCTGCTGCAGCGTGACCATTTCCTCCATCCACGCCGCCGCCGACAGCAGCCCCCGATTGGCGTTTTCGTCGAACCAGTACGGCGCGTCGTTATCGCCGCGCACCGCGTTATAGCGGTCGATACAGTCAAACCAGCGTTCCAGCAGCGGGCGTAGGAATTCCAGCTTCGGATTGCTGATGATCATGCCTTGCATGGTGCTCACCCTTGTTATTGTGATGTGAGATTGTGGCTCTTTGATATCACTGCCAAGCATAGCGCACAAGATCAGCCACGACAAATGGATCGAAGGCAGTTATTCACCCGCCTGGCGCCCGGCTTTAATTGACGCTCCACCCCCAACCCTCTAACCTTCGCGGCTTGTTTCAGGTGCTCTGTGACTGCGGTCGACAGGGTGAAACAGGGAAGCCGGTGCGTGCCTCGATTCAAGCAATCGACAAGCACTATCCCGGCGCTGCCCCCGCAACGGTAAATGAGTCAAAGACTGCGCCAACAGCCACTGTGTCGAACGACATGGGAAGGCGCGCAGTCCGGCATCCGCCACTCATGAGCCCGGAGACCGGCCTGATCCATCCAGCGGCATCACGGTGGGCGATGCCAGGCTTTTTGCCGTCTATTCTTGTGCCTGCCCGCCGTTATCCAGCCTCAACGGAGAGCTCCCCCATGACTGATACCCCCGATCGTGACGAACGCCATTTGGCGCGCATGTTGCGCAAAAAAGCGGTGATCGACGAACGCATCGCCAACTCGCCGAATGAATGCGGTTTGCTCCTGGTACTGACCGGCAACGGCAAAGGCAAAAGCAGTTCGGCTTTCGGCATGCTCGCCCGCTCCATGGGCCACGGCATGCAGTGCGGCGTGGTGCAGTTCATCAAGGGCCGCAACAGCACCGGTGAAGAATTGTTCTTTCGGCGCTTCCCGGAACAGGTGCGTTTTCACGTGATGGGCGAGGGCTTCACTTGGGAAACCCAGGACCGCCAGCGCGACATCGCGGCGGCCGAAGCGGCGTGGCAAGTGTCCCGCGAACTGCTGCGCGATCCGTCGATTGGCCTGGTGGTGCTGGATGAACTGAACATCGCCCTCAAGCACGGCTACCTCGACCTCGATCAAGTGCTCAGCGATTTGCAGGCGCGTCCGCCGATGCAGCACGTGGTGGTCACCGGTCGCGGGGCTAAAGCGGAAATGATCGAACTCGCTGACACGGTCACCGAAATGGGCGTGATCAAGCATGCGTTCCAGGCCGGGATCAAAGCGCAAAAAGGCGTCGAATTGTGAGTTCTGCTTTATGAATATCAGCCGTCATTGCCCGGCGGTGCTGATCGCCGCGCCGGCCTCCGGTCAGGGCAAGACCACCGTCACCGCCGCGTTGGCCCGTTTGCATCGCAATCAGGGGCGCAAGGTGCGCGTGTTCAAATGCGGCCCGGACTTTCTCGACCCGATGATTCTCGAGCGCGCCAGCGGTGCGCCGGTCTATCAATTGGACATGTGGATGGTCGGCGAGCAGGAAAGCCGTCGACTGTTGTGGGAAGCCGCCGGCGAAGCCGATCTGATCCTGATCGAAGGCGTCATGGGCCTGTTCGACGGCACGCCTTCCAGTGCTGACCTGGCGCGGCACTTCGGCGTACCGGTACTCGGCGTGATCGACGGCACCGCCATGGCCCAGACCTTCGGCGCTCTGGCGTTGGGGCTGGCGCGCTATCAACCAGACTTGCCGTTTGCCGGCGTTTTGGCCAATCGCGTTGGCACCTTGCGTCACGCGCAATTGCTCGAAGGCAGCCTCACCGAAGGCCTGCGCTGGTACGGCGCGTTGTCGCGCGAAACCGGGATCGAACTGCCGAGCCGTCACCTCGGACTGGTCCAGGCCAGCGAGCTCAACGACCTCGACCTGCGCCTCGACGCCGCCGCCGATGCGCTCGCCAGCAGTTGCGAGGTAGCGCTGCCACCGGCAGTCGAATTCGCCACCCCGGATGTGCTCGAAGCCGAGCCGCTGCTCGCCGGCGTGCGCATTGCCGTGGCGCGCGACGAAGCGTTCGCCTTCACCTACGGCGCCAGCCTCGATTTGCTGCGAGCGATGGGCGCGCAACTGCTGTTCTTCTCGCCCATCCGCGACAGCCAGTTGCCCGAGGCAGACAGCCTTTATCTACCGGGCGGTTACCCGGAACTGCACCACGTCGCGCTGGCGCAAAACACTTCAATGCTCAACGCCATCCGCGCGCACCACGCCGCTGGCAAACCGCTGCTCGCGGAATGTGGCGGCATGCTTTATCTGCTCGATTCGTTGACCGATGTCGACGGCACACGCGCCGAACTGGTCGGTTTGCTGACCGGTGCTGCGGTGATGCAAAAGCGTTTGGCGGCGTTGGCGTTGCAAGCGGTCGAATTGCCCGAAGGTTTATTGCGCGGGCATACCTATCACCACTCGTTGACCAGCACCGAACTCGAGCCGATTGCCCGTGGTTTGAGCCCGAATGGTGGGCGCGGGGCGGAGGCGGTTTACCGTCAGGGGCGGATGACGGCGTCGTATGTGCACTTTTATTTCCCGTCGAATCCGCAAGCGATCGCCGCACTGTTTTTGCCTGAATCGGATGCCGCCATCGCGAGCAAGCTCGCTCCCGCAGGTGAAACTGTATTACCTGAAGAAACGCGGACCCCTGTAGGAGCGAGCCTGCTCGCGAAGCGGCCATGACCGACACCGCATTTTCCGAAGCCGAGCGCGCAGCGGTCTACCGAGCCATCGCCGAACGTCGCGACATGCGCCACTTCAGCGGCGGCAGCGTCGAGCCGACCTTGCTCCGACGCCTGCTCGAAGCCGCGCATCAGGCCCCCAGCGTCGGCCTGATGCAACCGTGGCGCTTCATCCGTATCAGCGACCGAGCCCTGCGCGGGCAGATCCAGCAAGTGGTGGAAGAAGAACGCGTGCGCACCGCTGAAGCCCTCGGCGAACGCAGCGACGAATTCATGAAACTCAAAGTCGAAGGCATCAACGACTGCGCCGAAGTGTTGGTCGCCGCGCTGATGGACGACCGCGAACGGCATATCTTCGGTCGGCGCACCTTGCCGGAGATGGACATGGCGTCGTTGTCCTGCGCGATTCAAAACCTTTGGCTGGCGGCCCGTGCCGAAGGCCTCGGCATGGGCTGGGTGTCGTTGTTCGAGCCGCAAGCCCTGGCCGACCTGCTCGGTTTGCCGGCCGGCGCCAAGCCGCTGGCGATCCTCTGCCTCGGCCCGGTCAAGGAATTTTACCCGGCGCCGATGCTGGTGCTCGAAGGCTGGGCGCAGGCGCGTCCGCTGAATGAACTGCTGTACGAAAATTTTTGGGGAGTGAGTCAATGAGTGTGGCGTTGTTGAGTGTCGCTGCGGTTGCGCTGGATGCGCTGCTCGGTGAACCGAAACGCTGGCATCCGCTGGTGGCGTTCGGCGGCTTTGCCGATCGCATCGAGCAACGTTTCAACTCCGCCGGGCGCGGCTGGCGCAGTCACGGCGTCACCGCGTGGGTGATCGCGGTAGTGCCGCTGACCTTGCTCGCCACCGCGCTGTCCTGGGCGCCTTACGTCGGTTGGCTGGTGGAAATTCTGGCGCTGTATTGCGCGCTGGGCATGCGCAGCCTCGGCGAACATGTCGAGCCGGTGGCCAAGGCCTTGCGCAGCGATGATCTTGAAGAAGCACGCAAACGCGTCGGCTATCTGGTCAGCCGCCAGACCAGCGAACTGGACAAAACCGCAGTCGCCCGCGCCGCCACCGAATCAGTGCTGGAAAACGGCAGCGACGCGGTATTCGCCGCACTGTTCTGGTTTGCCGTGGCCGGCGCGCCGGGCGTAGTCCTCTATCGCTTGAGCAACACGCTCGACGCGATGTGGGGTTATCGCAACGAACGTTTTGAACGCTTTGGCTGGGCCGCGGCGAAAATCGACGACGTGCTCAACTACATTCCTGCACGTCTGGTGGCGTTGACCTACGCGCTGCTGGGCAAAACCCGACTCGCGCTGAAATGCTGGCGCAACCAGGGCCCGACCTGGGACAGCCCGAATGCCGGACCCGTGATGGCTGCCGGTGCCGGTGCGTTGGGCGTCGAGTTGGGCGGGGCGGCGATTTATCACGGTGAACTGCACCAGCGTCCACAGCTCGGTGAAGGCCCGCCAGCGGACGCCGACTCTATCGACCGTGGCTGGCAATTGGTTCAGCGCGGCGTATGGTTATGGCTGCTGATTCTCTGTGTCGGAGCCGAATTCTATGCTTGAGCACGGTGGCCGGCTGCGCAAGGCAGCCCTCGATTACGCGATTGCCGAGGCCGACTGGCTCGACCTCTCCAGCGGTCTGGCGCCGTGGCCGTTTCCGATTCCGCCGATACCGTTGCGCGCCTGGGCGCGGTTGCCGGAAACCGATGACGGCCTGGAGCAAGCCGCCTGCGATTATTACGGCGCAGCGCAAGTGTTGCCGGTCGCCGGTTCGCAAATGGCCATCCAGTTGCTGCCGCGTTTGCGCCGCGCCGGCAAGGTCGGCGTGCTGTCGCCGTGTTACGCCGAACACGCCGAAGCCTGGCGCCGCAGCGGCTACATCGTGCGCGAAGTGCTGGAGCAGGAAGTCGACTTCTTTATCGACAATCTCGACGTGCTGGTGGTGGTCAATCCTAACAATCCCACTGGCCTGAGCCTGAGCCCGAATCGCTTGCTCGACTGGCATTCGCGGCTGGCCCAGCGCGGTGGCTGGCTGGTAGTCGACGAAGCGTTTATGGACAACACGCCGCAATTGAGTCTGGCGGCGTTCGCCAATCAGGTCGGTTTGATTGTGTTGCGCTCCTTTGGCAAGTTTTTCGGCCTCGCCGGGGTACGTTTGGGATTCGTTTTGGCTGAGCGCAAGTTGCTCAAATTGCTCGCCGAGCAAGTCGGGCCGTGGGCGGTCAGCGGCCCGACGCGGGTCTTGGGCCAGGCCTGTTTGCAAGACACCGAGGGCCATGCGCGGCAACGCCTGCGCAGTGAACAAGCGAGTCAGCGCCTCGCCGCCATGCTCGAACGTTACGACCTCAAGCCGCAGGGCGGTTGCGCGCTGTTTCAATGGCTGATCACCGAACGCGCCGAAGAACTGCATGAGTTCATGGCCCGACGCGGCATCCTGCTGCGGTTATTCACCCACAACAGCAGCCTGCGGTTCGGTCTGCCGGCCGACGCCGCTGAAGAAGCGCGCCTCGAACAAGCGCTGCAAGCCTTCGCCAAGGAAAGCCAATGACTACGTTGATGGTGCAGGGCACCACGTCCGACGCCGGTAAAAGCACGCTGGTGACGGCGTTGTGCCGTTGGGTGCGGCGCCACGGCGTCAGCGTCGTGCCGTTCAAACCGCAGAACATGGCGTTGAACAGCGCGGTAACGGCTGACGGTGGCGAAATCGGCCGCGCGCAAGCGGTGCAGGCCCAGGCCGCCCACCTTGAGCCGCACACCGACATGAACCCGGTGCTGCTCAAACCCAACAGCGACACCGGCGCGCAAGTGATCATCCACGGTCGCGCCGTCACCACGATGAACGCCGTGGCGTATCACGATTACAAAAGCATCGCCATGCAAGCCGTTTTGCAATCGCACCAACGCCTGAGCGCGGCGTATCCAGTGGTCATGGTTGAAGGCGCGGGCTCGCCGGCCGAAATCAACCTGCGCGCCGGCGACATCGCCAACATGGGTTTCGCCGAAGCGGTGGATTGCCCGGTGGTGTTGATCGCCGACATCAATCGCGGCGGGGTTTTCGCGCATCTGGTCGGCACCCTGGAGTTGCTGTCGCCGAGTGAACAGGCGCGGGTCAAAGGCTTCATCATCAATCGTTTTCGCGGCGACATTGCGTTGCTGCAACCGGGCCTCGACTGGCTCGAAGCACGCACCGGCAAACCGGTGATCGGCGTGCTGCCCTATGTGATGGACCTGCATCTGGAGGCCGAGGACGGCATCGATCAGCGCCAGACCGCCAAGGCTGATCAAGTGCTTAAAGTGGTGGTGCCGGTGCTGCCGCGCATCAGCAATCACACCGATTTCGATCCGCTGCGCCTGCATCCACAAGTCGATCTGCAATTCGTCGGCCCCGGCCAGCCGATTCCGTCGGCGGATTTGATCATTCTTCCGGGCTCGAAAAGCGTTCGGCATGACCTCGCGTATTTGCGCGCCAATGGCTGGGACACGGCGATTTCGCGGCACCTGCGCTACGGCGGCAAAGTGCTGGGGATTTGCGGCGGTTTGCAGATGCTCGGCGAACAGGTCCACGACCCGTTGGGCCTCGAAGGCGCACCGGGTTCGAGTGCCGGCCTGGGTTTGCTGGCGTTCGAAACCTTGCTCGAGGAAGAGAAGCAGTTGCGCAACGTGCGCGGGCATCTGGCGCTGGAGAATGCCGAGGTGGTCGGTTATGAAATCCACGCTGGCGTAACCACTGGGCCGGCGCTGGAACACGCGGCAGTGCAACTGGACGATGGTCGCTGCGACGGCGCGCAAAGCCTCGACGGGCAGATTTTCGGCACGTACCTGCATGGCTTGTTCGAATCCCCGGCGGCGAGCAGTGCGCTGCTGCGCTGGGCCGGTTTGAGCGACGTGCAGGACGTCGATTACCACGGCTTGCGCGAGCGTGATATCGAGCGCTTGGCGGATTTGGTGGAGAAGCATTTGGATACGCGACTGCTCCGAGAGCTTTGTGGGTTTTGAGGACGCCTTCGCGGGCAAGCCTCGCTCCTACAGGTGGTGCGCCGCATCTCTGTAGGAGCGAGACTTGCCCGCGAAGAGGCCCGCAAGAACACCGACGATTTTAAGGAATGAACCATGCTCCAACTAATCCTCGGCGGCGCCCGCTCCGGCAAAAGTCGCCTCGCTGAAAAACTCGCCGCAGACACTCAACTGCACGTCACCTACATCGCCACCAGCCAACCCCTCGACGGTGAAATGAATCAACGGGTCGCCCATCACCGCGCCCGTCGTCCGGCCGAATGGGCGCTGATCGAAGAGCCGCTGCAACTCGCCCGCGTCCTGCGCGAAAACGCCCGCGCCGAGCACTGCCTGCTGGTGGATTGCCTGACCCTGTGGCTGACCAACCTGCTGATGCTCGACGACCCCGAACGCCTCGGCGCCGAGCGCGATGCCTTGCTCGATTGCCTGGCGTCATTGCCGGGTGAAATCATTTTTGTCAGCAACGAGACCGGAATGGGTGTCGTGCCGCTGGGCGAATTGACTCGCCGCTACGTCGATGAAGCCGGTTGGCTGCATCAAGCTTTGGCTGAGCGCTGTCAGCGTGTTGTCCTGACGGTCGCCGGCCTGCCCCTGACTTTGAAAGGAACTGCGTTATGACCCAATCCTGGTGGCTGAACCCGTGCAAGCCGATTGATGCGGCGGCCGTCGAACGGGCCGCGGCGCGGCAACAGCAACTGACCAAACCGGCCGGTTCGCTCGGGCGGCTGGAGTCGGTAGCAGTGCAACTCGCCGGGTTGCAGGGCCAGGTCAAACCGCGCCTCGAACAACTGTGGATCGCGATTTTTGCCGGCGATCACGGCGTGGTTGCTGAAGGTGTGTCGGCGTATCCGCAGGAAGTCACCGGGCAAATGCTCCATAACTTCGTCAGCGGCGGCGCGGCGATCAGCGTATTGGCGCGGCAGTTGGGCGCGGCGCTGGAAGTGGTCGACCTCGGCACCGTCACGCCGTCGCTTGACCTGCCAGGCGTGCGTCATTTGAACATCGGCGCCGGCACCGCCAATTTCGCGCACGGCCCGGCCATGACTGTCGCCCAAGGTGAACTCGCCTTGCAGGCCGGTCGCGACAGCGTGTTGCGCGCCCGCGAAACCGCTGCGCAGCTGTTTATCGGCGGCGAGATGGGCATCGGCAACACCACCGCCGCCAGTGCATTGGCTTGCGCGTTGCTCGACTGCCCGGTGGCGCATTTGACCGGGCCGGGCACCGGGCTCGACGTTGCCGGTGTCAGCCACAAAGCGCAGGTGATCGAGCGGGCAGTGGCGTTGCATGCCGCGCAGCGTGGCGATGCGCTGCAAACCCTGTTCAACCTCGGCGGTTTCGAAGTCGCCGCGCTGGTCGGCGCTTATTTGGCCTGCGCGCAGGAAGGCATCGCGGTGCTGGTCGACGGCTTTATCTGCAGCGTCGCTGCGCTGGTCGCGGTGCGCGTGAACCCGCAGTGCCGTGACTGGCTACTGTTCGGCCATCGCGGCGCCGAGCCGGGCCATCGCCACGTCCTCGAATCTTTGAACGCCGAGCCGTTGCTCGACCTCGGTTTGCGTCTCGGCGAGGGCAGCGGTGCGGCGTTGGCGGTGCCGTTGTTGCGCCTCGCCTGCGACCTTCATGGGCAAATGGCGACGTTTGCCGAAGCGGCTGTTGCGGATCGTCCGGCATGACCTTGCACCTGGATTTGCTGCGCCACGGCGAGACCGAACTTGGCGGCGGCCTGCGCGGCAGCCTCGACGATGCGCTGACCGAAAAAGGCTGGGCGCAGATGCGCGCGGCGGTGATCGAGCAAGGCCCGTGGGATCGCTTGGTCAGTTCGCCGTTGCAGCGTTGCGCGCGGTTTGCCGACGAACTCGGCGCGCAACTGGGCTTGCCGGTGCAAATTGAAAAGGACTTGCAGGAGCTGCATTTCGGCGCCTGGGAAGGGCAGAGCACCGCAGCGCTGATGGACACCAGCGCCGAGGATTTGGGTCGATTCTGGAGCGATCCTTACGCGTTTACCCCGCCCGACGGTGAGCCGGTCGCGGACTTCTCGGCGCGGGTGCTGGCAGCGGTCGAGCGTTTACACGCCGCGCATGCCGGCGAACGCGTATTGCTGATCACCCACGGCGGCGTGATGAAACTGCTCCTGGCGCAGGCGCGAGGTTTGCCGCGCGAGCAGTTGCTGAATGTCGAAGTCGCGCACGCGTCGTTGCATTCGCTGTCGGTCAGCGCGGGTGCCTTGTTACGGGAGGCGAGCTGAGCATGTTGCCGTTCTGGATCGCCCTGCAATTTTTGAGCAGCCTGCCGATTCGTCTGCCGGGCATGCCGGAGCCGAAACAGCTGGGGCGTTCGCTGCTGTTTTATCCGCTGGTCGGCCTGCTGTTTGGTTTGATTCTCTGGGGAATGAACATCGCGCTGGCGGGAGCGCCATTGTTGCTGCATGCCGCGCTGTTGCTGGCGGTTTGGGTATTGCTCAGCGGCGCGCTGCATCTGGACGGTCTGGCCGACAGCGCGGATGCGTGGCTGGGCGGATTCGGCGATCGCGAACGCACGCTGACGATCATGAAAGACCCGCGCAGTGGGCCGATTGCGGTAGTGACGCTGGTGTTGGTGTTGCTGCTGAAATTTGCCGCGTTGCTGGCGTTGATCGAACAGGGGCAGGGCGCGGTGTTGCTCATCGTGCCGCTGCTGGGGCGGGCGGCGCTGCTGGGGTTGTTTCTGACCACGCCGTATGTGCGCGCCGGTGGATTGGGCCAGGCGCTGGCGGATCATTTGCCGCGCACCGCCGGTTGGCGGGTGTTGGCCCTGAGTGCGCTGGGGTGTTTGCTGCTCGGCGGGATGATCAATGGCTTGGTAGCGCTGCTGATCGCGATTGCGGTGTTTGCCTGGTTGCGGCAGGTGATGATCCGGCGCTTGGGCGGGACCACCGGCGATACGGCGGGGGCGTTGCTGGAATTGCTCGAAATGGCGGTGTTGGTGGGGTTGGCGCTGGTTTGATGGGTTTGGTGGGATCTGGGCTGGCCCTATCGCGAGCGGGCTCACTCCTACAGGGGATCGCGGTCCTGCATGGGATCGCGGTCACCTGTGGGAGCAAGGCTTGCCCGCGATAAACGATTACGCGGTTTGCCTGTCGGACCGCAGCGCATTCTTCGCGGGCAAGCCTTGCTCCCACACGCCGTCTGTAACAAAAAATTTGCTTTCATTTAACCGCGGGTATATACACGCACCATGCTCGATTCCCAATGTTTATGTATCAACCTGCGTCGCGCCGCTCGTGGCGTCAGCAGGCATTACGACGGCGCTCTCGACGGCTTCGGCATCAACGTTGCCCAGTATTCTTTGCTGTGCAATCTGCAGCGTCTGGATCAGCCAAGTATTTCCACGCTCGCCGAAGCCATGGGGCTGGACCGCAGCACGCTTGGGCGCAATCTGCGCGTGCTTGAGGGCGAAGGCCTGGTGCAACTGGTCGAGGGCGAAGACATGCGCAACCGCATCGTCAAGCTCACCGACGCGGGTGCGCAACGGCTGGCTGACGCACTGCCAGCGTGGGAAGCGGCGCAGCAGCGTCTGGTCGATCGCCTCGGCGCCGAGAAACGAGAAACCTTGCTGAAATTGCTGGACGAACTGGCTTGAGGCCAGTTTGTTCGATCTTAAGCGGGTATATACCCGCTACTGGAGAATAAGAATGACATCGATGTGGCGGACGTGCGGTTGGGTGTTGGTCGGGAGTGCGCTGATCCTCGCGTTGTCCCTCGGTGTGCGCCACGGTTTCGGGCTGTTTCTCGCGCCGATGAGCAGCGAATTCGGCTGGGGCCGCGAGACCTTTGCGTTCGCCATCGCCCTGCAAAACCTCATCTGGGGCCTGGCGCAGCCGTTCACCGGGGCGCTGGCCGACCGCTTCGGCGCCGCCAAAGTGGTGCTGATCGGCGGCGTGCTGTACGCGGCAGGGCTGATCTGCATGGGTTTCTCCGACTCGGCGGTGACGTTGTCGCTGAGCGCCGGCCTGCTGATCGGCATTGGCCTGTCCGGTACTTCGTTCTCGGTGATCCTCGGCGTGGTCGGCCGCGCCGTGCCGCCGGAAAAACGCAGCATGGGCATGGGCATTGCCAGCGCCGCCGGTTCGTTCGGCCAGTTCGCCATGTTGCCCGGCACTTTGGGCCTGATCGGCTGGCTCGGCTGGTCCGCAGCATTGCTGGTGCTCGGCCTGCTGGTCGCGTTGATCGTGCCGCTGGTGAGCATGCTCAAGGACAAACCGCTGCCGACCCTCGGCCATGATCAAACCTTGTCCGAAGCCTTGCGCGAAGCCTGTTCGCACTCCGGTTTCTGGTTGCTGGCGTTCGGCTTTTTTGTCTGCGGTTTTCAAGTGGTGTTCATCGGCGTGCATTTGCCGGCGTATCTGGTCGATCAGCACTTGCCGGCCACGGTCGGCACCACGGTGCTGGCATTGATCGGGCTGTTCAATATCTTCGGCACTTACACCGCCGGTTGGCTCGGCGGGCGCATGTCCAAGCCGCGCTTGCTCACCGGTTTGTACCTGCTGCGGGCGGTGGTGATCGGCTTGTTTCTGTGGGCGCCGGTGACGACCACCAGCGCTTACCTGTTCGGCATGGCGATGGGCTTCCTCTGGTTGTCCACCGTGCCCTTGACCAACGGCACCGTGGCGACCTTGTTCGGTGTACGAAACCTGTCCATGCTCGGTGGGATTGTTTTCCTGTTCCATCAGCTCGGTTCGTTTCTCGGCGGCTGGTTGGGCGGGGTGGTTTACGACCGAACCGGGAGTTACGACTTGATCTGGCAAGTGGCGATTCTCTTGAGCCTGTTGGCGGCAGCGCTGAACTGGCCGGTGCGCGAACGGCCGGTGGCGCGCCTGCAAACGCAGATGAGCGCGGTATGAACAGCCTCTGGCCACGGGTCATCGGCGTCGCTGCCGGCGCGTTGTTGCTGGCATTGCTGCTGGCGCTGGTGTGGTGGGGCTGGCAGCGGGGCGGGTTGGCGTT